>NZ_JBHLUH010000007.1:0-184584 GCF_042433955.1 Phytohabitans kaempferiae
ACGCTGGCCTCGTTGGTCACCGACGGCGCCAGTATGGTCGTGGCCCCGAACACGATGACGGTCGGCACCCAGGTGAAGACAAATGCGTACGTCGCTGCCAGCGCAAGCGTCTTCGGCAAACTGACCTGCGGCCGGACCTGCTGTTCGATCCGAGCCGTCACCTCGCTGGAGGCCCACACCAACTTCCGGCCCGTGCCATGCTCTAGGTCCGACATGCGGGCAAGCCTAGTGGTCGGTCGATCGACGGCGAAAAGTGGTGTACGACGTCGTCTCGTCTGTTGTTCGCGCGGTCCCCTGTGGACGGTATGGGGGAAGGTCGGGTACGCACGGTGGCCGGAGCACGGCACGCCGGCGGACTGGGTGATGCGGGCCCGGAAGCCTTCGCCCCGGCCACCATCTCCTGCACGGCCGCGATGTGGCCGGCCTCGGCGTCCTCCTCGTACAGCTCGCGCAGCGTCGCCACCAGCTCCGCGAAGCTGCCGGGCGGAAGCACTCTCCCGGTCGCCAGGCGTGGAGACCGAGACGAGCATGTTGTTTGCTGTCGCCCAGCGGCGACCGGTAGTCCTCCAAGATCCGATGGTGGGGTCAGCTCCCGCCCGTCCACTTCGGACTCGGGCACGCCGTGGCACACCACGGCACCGCCGAGCGCGCCGGCGTCCCGCTCCAGGTAGGGCGCGAGCCGCCGAGCCAGCACCGGGCTGAGCGCCGCCGTGGTCGCCGCCGGCCGCGCGCTGACCACCTGACGCGCGGTGACGGACCCTCGCTGGGTGTGCATCTGGTACGCACCCCGCGGTGCCGGTCACCCGGGCGACCCGGTGCGTGGCGCGCAGCTGGCGGCCCGAGGTCGCAGTAGTGCGCGACCAGGCGCCGCCAGAAGCCGCCCATCCCCTCTCGCTGGTACGGACCAGGCGGTGGTGCCGGTTCGCTCGCCGGCGAAGACAGCAAACTCCGCCACCGACCACCAACTGCTGGCCGTACCGGTCTGGACCACTCTGATGTAGCGGGCACGGCGCGGCTCAAACGTCGCCGTGGTCTGCGTTCGGTGCGCCGACCCCGACGGCGACCGGTGTGCCCCAGCTAACACCGTCGGTTGAGAGGTACACCCGGTACCCGCGGGCGTGGTCCGATCCGGTGGAGAGCAGCGAGAACCCGCCGACCGAGCGGACCGCCCGCATGTCGACGGTGATCGACTGGCCGGCGACCATCGGCGTGCCGGTGGTCCATCGGGTGCCCGCGTCACCGTCGAGCATCCTCGCCGGCACGTCAGTCACCGCCGCCGGTATCGGACGTGGTCGCGGTCCAGCCGGTCCGGTCCAGGACCTGGCGGCTGCCGGGGACCCAGTAGTACTCGTCCAGCGCCGCGCCGGCGGCCGGCGTCGCACTGCCGGCCGGCGTTGATGCAGTGCCGCACCAAGGCGGCCAGGGGCGCGGTGTCCCACGCGTTGTAGAAGTCGTAGTGGAACGAGTAGCCGCGCCCGCTGGAGAGCCGTACCCCGGACATGTCGCCGCTGACCGGGAACGCCATCTTGAACTCGACCATCGGCACCGCGACCGGATGGGCGTCGGGCAGACGCCGTCGATCGGGTACCGAAGGTGGCCCTTGTGGTCGGGCGTGTCCGGGTGCAGCCCGTCCCAGCAGCTCGGCGCCTGCATCCGGGTGTTCAGCTGGGTGCCGGACGGGCAGTTGGCCGGGAAGTCGACGTTGTCGTAGCTGTCGCCGCACTCCCAGCCCTTCTGGTAGCTGGGTGCCGACGCGAACTGGGCCGCGGTCGTCGCCGGGCTGCCGACCAGGAATCGCAGTCCCACTGGGAACGGTCGCACGCTGGTGTAGTCCCGGACCCCGCTCTTGTAGTAGACGACCTGGGGACCATCCGGTACGACGGCGCGGTCGCCGTCAAAGACGGTCGGCAGCCAGTAGCCGGACCTGTCACCTGGTACCCGGCACGGCGTCCCGCCGGCCAGCAACGACTCGGTGGTGCTCGCCGCGTTCGTCGTGGTGTGCCCAGGAACGTATGCTCGTGCGAGGCACCCGGCTGCCCGGGAAAGACGATCGGGTCGTCCGACCTACGGCGGGACGGGGCGCAGTTGGCTTGGAACTCGCGATGCTACCGGTCCGGCGGGCGCGCCGTCGAGGGCACCACCCCGGTCACCGGCGGCTCGGCCATCACGTAGCCACTGCTCCCGGAGCCGTGCCCCGGCGGGTGTGCCGAACCGGGGCTCCCGCCGCCCGGGGCGGGCGCGGACGAGGTCGGGGCGAACGGAGCGGACGGCGTGCCGGTGGCGGTGGCGGTGGGTCTGCCGGCCGCGCCCGAAGTCCCGTACACCTGGAACTCCCAGAGGGACTGGAACTCCCAGAGGGAGTAGCCGTAGCCGGTGGCTCGCTTCGTTCCATACATCCGCACGTACCGGCCCTGGCCGGACAGGTCGAGTCGCTGGGTGCCGCCAGTGCCCGCCGTGGTGCGGTACAGCGTGGTCCAGCTGGTCTCGTCCACCGAAACCTGGATCTCGAACGCGGTGGCGTAGGCGGTCTGCCAGCCCAGTACCACCTGCTCGACGCTTGCCGTGCTGCCCAGGTCGACCTGGATCCACTGCGGATCCTTGCCGGATCGCGCCGGACCGGCGTTGTCCGCGCCCATTCCCCTGTGTACGGTGGGCGCGTCACGCCCGGGGATTCATGGCTCAGTCCGTGGGGAGTCGAACGGTGCCCAACGAAGCGGTCTCCAGCGCCGCCGATCCGATCCCAAGCATCCTCGGCGGGCCGCCGGAGCCAGGGCGCTCGACCAGCCCGTGGCACTGGGTGGAGATCAGGGCACTGGCCGGCGTGATCGCGCTTTCCGCGATCCCGGTCCCACCACCGCTGAACCCGGACGACGGCCAGCCGGGCGGAACCCCGGACGGAGCCGCTCCCCCCGCGGCCACGCCAATGCGGGCTTCACCGTGCCCGGCGAACTGACCGCGCTCTCCGCAGCGGGGCGCTTCGGCAACATCGGGATAACCGAACGCGCCCGCGCGCTCGGTGGCACAGTGCGACTCGACTCCCGCAGCGGTGCGGCTACCTCGGTGGTGGCCCAGGTCCCCCGCTCCACCGCCACGGACGCCGCGACGGCCCGCCCCGGGCTGGTGAAGCGGTGATCGACGTCATGATCGTCGACGACAACCCCATCGTACGGATGGCCCTGCGCGGCTACCTCGCCGGCGCTGAGGACGTGACGGTGGTCGGTGAGGCCACCGACGGACGAACCGCGGTGACCACGGCGCAGCGGCTGCGTCCGGACGTGACCCTGCTGGACCACCGAATGCCGATCGCCGATGGGCTCAGCGTGGTCAGCCAGCTCGCGGAGCACTCCCGCGTCCTCGTCCTGACCAGTGACGCCGCCGACGAGCTGATCGCCGGGATGCTGCGCGGAGGTGCCCGCGGCTATCTGGTGCACGGCGAGTTCGAGCCGGCGGAGCTGCTGCGCGCGGTCCGGGCCGTGGCCGCCGGCCAGGGCTGGCTCTCGCCGCGCAGCGCCTCGGTCACCATCTCGGTGCTGCGCGAGCAGGCCGCCCGCGAGCGGGAGGGCGCGGACCGGGCGGAGAACGCGCGCGCGATGCGCGAGGGGTTCGGTCTGACCCGGCGTGAGGAGGACGTGATGACGTTGCTCTGCGCCGGGCATTCGAACGCGGCGATAGCCCGCCGGCTGCTGCTGACCGAGAAGACGGTCAAAAACCATCTCGCACACATCTTCGCCAAGCTGCACGCCAGAAACCGCACCGAGGCGGTGGTCCGGTGGACCGGACGGCAATAGGCCGCCCAGTGGGTCCCCATCCGTGCGCCACCGGCTGAACGCGTCGGCCCGCGCCGTCGTCGTACTGGCGGTGGCGTCCTTCCGCCCAGCGTCGCCCGGATGGGGTAGCTATGAGAGACGGATCGGCGGTCAGCCGATGAGCGACGCCAGCGAAGGCACGCACGGCCGGAGCGTGACGATCACCACGCTGGTCGCACACCCCGAGGCGTCCGAGCGGGCCGCCATCCGCGCGGTGCTCGAATCCGGCGAGCGGATCCGCGTCGTCGCCCTCACCGGTGACGGCGGCGAGGCGGTGAGCCTGGCACACCGGCTACGTCCCGCCGTGACCCTGCTGGACGACCAGGTCACCGCGCCGGGAAACCGAGATCTGGTCCGCGCCCTGGCCCGACGCTCGCGGGTTATCCTCCTGACCGGGGCCACCGACCGCCGGGCGATCGCGTCGATGCTCTGCGCGCCGGTACGCGGCTGCCTGGTGTACGGGCACTTCGAGGCGCCCGACCTGCTCGCCGCCGTCCGCGCGGTCGGCGCCGGACTGGGCTGGCTCTCGCCGGTGGCGGTGGCGGCCGCGAGCTGGGAGTTGCGTACGCGGGCGGCGGGCCGGAACGGACGACCCGGAGCGGCGTACCACCGGTCATGACACCAGCTCGTCGACGCTGACGAGGATGCCCCGCGCGGCACGCACGGCGTAGAAGGAGCGCGACCGTCCGTCCTCCGTGATCCCGATCCGGGTGGCCGCCTCGGCGACCGAGGCACCGCCGTAGTAGAGCTCGACCAGCACGGCGCGGTGCTCGGGGCTGAGCCGGCACAGCGCGTCAACCAGCGCGGACCAGTCCACCAGCTCCTCGAACGCGTCGTCCGTTGACGGCATCCGCGCGGCCCCGCTCAGGCAGGCCCGGCATCGACTTCCCCGGCCGGCGTCCCCACCCGGACGCACCAACGCGACGGTGTCACGCCGCCGAGAATCACCGGTACCTGTGCCCCGGCCAGACGCAGCTGGTGCACCACCTGACCGTCGCCGGGGTCGAGCCGGGCGCACAGCACGACGCCAGGCGTGCGCGACGGTTCCACCTCGGAGAGCGCCCCGGCCCGGGTGCAGCCGGCAGGGAGCGTCCCGCCGAGGATGTCGCCGACCACGGTCACCTCGTTGCCGGCGGCCAGCACCTGCCGGACCAGGCGGTGGGCGTACGGCTGCCCGTCGGTCGCGCGCTCCACGACGGTCAGCACGTCCGGGCATCGGGCGAGGTCGACGAAGAGGCGCCGGCCGTCTCGCTCGCCGACGAGCAGCGGCAGGGCGGCGTCCGGCAGCGCCTGCCCGGCGCGGCGCCACGCGAAGGGCGGCTCGCTCCCCCTGCCCCGGACCCCGTTCAGGGACACCGTCACCGACAGGCCCTCGGCCCACACGTCGGCGGTCAGCTCCTGCTGGCCGGCGGGCTCCGGCTGCTCCGGACGGCACGGTTCGTCCGGCGCGGTTGCCGGTGCCGGGACATGCGCCGGCGCCATGGCGCCCGGTAGGTCGGAGTCTGTCGGTGCCACTGTGCCTGGTCGGTCGGGCGCGGCTGGTCGCTGCTGCCGCCCCAGCGGCTGGAAGCGGCCGGCCAGCGACGGCTGGGCCCGCCACCCGGTGCCTCTCGCCGGCGCCGGGGCGGTGCCAAATCCGATCCGTGGTGCCGCCGGCGTCCGCGAGGGCAGCGGCGGCCGGTGAGGCGCCGGTGGCGACCGGCGTGGATCGTCCGGTCGGACCGGCGGCCCGGACCGGGGACGGGTGGCATCGGGTGGCGCCGGCTCGGCATCCTGGCGCGCGATCCGGGAATCGGCGAGTACCAGGATGCCGTCCCGGTCGGACGGTGACAGGCCCGACAGAGTGCCGGACGGTGGCCAGTCCGTGACGTCGCTCCGGCGGCCGCGCAACACCGCGATCGCGGCACCGAAGAGCAGGACCGCCACGCCGACCCCGATCGCCTGGACCACAGGTGCCTCCGGCCGGTTCGGCGGCGCCATGTGCCGATCCGCCGGCGCGGACTGCCCCAGCGTGGACAGGGACGGTATGGACTGAAACGGCGTGGATGGGGACGGCGCGGCGTGGGCCGCCGCGGTCGGCCCGGCCATAGCGAGAACCATCAGCCCGGTCGCCCCGATGCGACGCAGACTCGGCACCATCGTCCTCCTCCTTCCGGCCGCCCGGGCGGCCGCGTTATCGGCTTGACCCGGACCGCCCCGAGACGGGCACGCGGGCCTGTCAACGCACCTCGAACTCGTGGATCGAGTACCCGTACCCCGGCATGCCACGTCCGGTGCCGACCATCCGCACGTACCGGGCCGGTGTCCGGATGAACGTGATGTCGACAGCGCCGCCGGAGCCGCTGCTGGTCCGGTAGACGGCTTTCCACGTCTGCCGGTCGGTGGAGAGTTCGACGCGGTACGCCGTCGCGTACGCCCGTTCCCACAGCAGCCTGACCTGGGTCACCTGCCAGATCTCGCCGAGGTCGATCGCGAGCCACTGCGGGTCCGGGGCGAAGGCGCTGGCCCACCAGGTGCCCGATCCTCGTCGTTGGCACGCTCGGCGCCGAGCCATCCCGCGGATTCGACGCTGGAGGCGCTGGCGGTGCCGGTGACCGCAAGGTTCCGCCCGGAGCTGTTGACCCGGCCGGGCATGACGGACGACGGCGCCGGTTTCGCCGCCTCCCTGGACGGGGTGGGTGTGGGACGCCGGCTGTTTCACGCCGTCTGTCTTCGGTTAGGACCACCGCACCGAGTGTCGTGCCAGTACCCGGAACGGGGATGGACGGACCGGCGGCGGACCGACCGGCAACGGCACGGTCGTCTCTCCCAGCCATGCGGTCGCGTCCGGCGCCCCCGCACCGCTCGACGACCTCGGACCAACCGGCAACCGCACCAGGTGAACCGCCTCCGCACCCGTCCCCGGAGCAACCGGGGAC
Source organism: Phytohabitans kaempferiae (assembly GCF_042433955.1). Lineage (NCBI taxonomy): Bacteria > Bacillati > Actinomycetota > Actinomycetes > Micromonosporales > Micromonosporaceae > Phytohabitans > Phytohabitans kaempferiae. The sequence goes on from NZ_JBHLUH010000007.1 coordinate 6,725, forward strand.
GCGGGACCGTCTGGGGCGGAGCCGCCGGGCTCGAACGCCACGGACCCGGATCCACCCATTCCGGCGGCAGGCGGCGCGGGACCGTCTGGCAGCGCGGACCGCGAGTCGGCATCACCGGCCCTGGTCGGCGGTTCGCGCAGTACCAGCACCCGCTGGATCGCCGGCACAGGCACGCCGGTCGTACCTTCGACGGGATCCGCTGGGGTGTTGCCCTCGGCCGCGATGGGCGGGCGGGTGCGCACCGCTACCGGGTGATCCACCTCGCGGGCCAGTTTCGCCGCGACGCGGGCCGTCACAGTGGCCGATCCGTACGGTGCCAGGACCAGGTGCCGGCGCAGCCGGGGCGGAAGCCCGTCCAGCACGGCACTGAGCACCTCCTCGCCCGGTTCCGGCTGGCCGGGCCGGCCGACCAGCAGGAGCGGTCGGGCCGGATCCACCGGTACGCCGTAGGCGATGTCGTCCAGCTCCGGCATTGGCGTGCCGGCCGGGTGCCGGAACAGCCACATGCCCGCCGGTACGGGGAGCAGGACCAGCTCGCCGGGTGCCGTGGCGGCGGCGGCACAGCACGCGTCGACGTCCTCCTCCCAAGGGGGCCGGGGGATCCGGAGTCCGGCCGGGGCGGTTACACCGTCCGGGGTGTGACGCAGCCAGCCGTCCACCGCGAACAGCGAGCCGCCGGGCACCAGCAGCAGCTCCGTGCGGGGCGCGTCGAGGGTGGCGGTCAGCTCCCGGGCGAGCCGGCCGGCCAGACCTCCGGCCGTACCGGGCACCGCGACGCGGGCCCGGCTGCCGGGCGGTACCGCGATCGGCAGGACCGTCGCCACGACCGACCAGTCGTCGAAGGCGTCGAGCGGAGCGATGACGGTGACGACGTCCTGCTCCGACCGGATGCCGGCGGCCATGGCGGCGACCGCCCCGGCGGGATCGGCACCGACGACGACCACCCGGTCCGCCACCCAGTTCAGGGCGGAGCCAATCCGGCGAAACCGGCCGCTGTCGGTGAGCCACCCCGGGGTCGTCGCTCCGCCCGACTGCGCGGCCTCCTCGGGCGTGTCACCGGAACCGCCCGCCGGGACGCGGTCGTTGCCGGCCCGGCCTCGATCTCCACCAGTCATGCCACCACGACGTGCCCGGGCGGTGATGCGTTCACCTGCCCCACCGCAGCGGCGCGCAGGAGACCAGCTCGCCACCTCCGTACCGGCGCCCGGTGCCGCGCCGTGAACTCAACTGGCCCCCGCGATCCTGTGTGCCGTACCGCCGCTGGGCCCTGGCTGGGTCTTTCGACTCATGATCACGGCGGCGGCCGTGGCTACTGTCTGGCCATGCCCCTGGCGAACGTCGAACAACCCGGTCGGGGCCGGCCCGGGCCGTGGCGGTTGGCCGCCAGCGCGGCCCTGGCGTCCCTCGGTGTGGTCGTGCTGGTCGGCGCCGTGCGGTACGGCGCGGCCGCCACCAGCGAGCGGACGCCGGTGGCGGAGGGCGGGCCGGCGCCGACGACGCCGTACGTCCGGCCGGTGTCGCCGGAAGGCACGGTCACGCCGGTCGCCACACCGACCGGTGCGCCCGGCACCGCCGCAGGCAGCCCGCCGGTGGCGGTGTCGCCTTCAGCGGCGGCACGGCCGAAACCGTCGAGCCGCCCGGCCGGACCGGGAAGGGCTCCGGTGCCGGCGGCGTCGCCGAGCTCTCGCACGCCGGCACCGTTCACCCCGGTCAGCGTCCAGGCCGAGCACCCGGCCAACGTCCTCGACGGTGGCGCGGCCGTCACCGCCTGCGCCAGCTGTGACGGCGGTGGCCGCGTACGCTTCCTCGGCAGGGTCGTGGTCTACCTGGACGTGCCCGTCGCCGGCACCCGGACCGTCACTGTCACCTATGAGTCCGACGGCTCGCGAGAGATGAAGGTAGCCATCAACAACGGGTCACCCCGGACCTTTCCTGTCAGTGGCACCAGTTGGGAGCTTCCCCGCACCTTCCGGTTCACCGCGGCGATCCCGGCCGGACGCGTTGCCATAACGCTCTACAACGACACCTCCCCGGCCCCCGACGTCGACAAGGTGACCATCGGTTGACCGGTTTCGGCCGGCCCGCGGGACGGCGCGGTCCGGCCTCCTCACCGGCTCGTCCGGTCGCGGTGTGGCGATCGACGTCGCCAATGCGACCGGATCTTCTGTCTCGGTCTTCGCACCGGTCGCCACGCCCAGGCCAGGAACGACCTTGATATCCTTGCACACGTTCAAGCCGGGCACGGGATACCTCGCCTCGTCGCCGTTCCGTCAGAAAATGCCCCTGCCCACCTCGACCAGGTGCCGGAAGGCTCCGAGCACCCCCAGCGCCAGCGGCACCATGAGCAGGCTGGTGATCACCCCGGACCACCTCGGCCCGGCTGCGCCGACGGCCCGACGGGTGGGTGACCGGCCCGGTGCGGGGCGGCTCGGGCGCCGACGGGCGCAGCAGGCTCAGCCCCACCCCGGCTCCGGCGACGGCGATCCGCACCACCTCCCGGTGCTGGGTGAGGCTCCACGCTCCGGCGAGCAGCGCCATCCCGGCCAGGGTGAGGCCCGTCACGGTCCCGGCGCCGCCGTCGAAGCGGAACCCGGCGCTGATCGCGGCGACCGTCGTCCAGAGCAGTCCCAGGCTGAGCACGATCGCCCCGCCCCGGAGCCGTCGCTGGCGGTGCCGGTGGGTCTCGTCGGCGACGAGTTCCTCGATCTCCTCCACCAGCGGGGCGTCGCTCGGCTCCTGGGCAACGTCCCGCAGGTACAGCACCTGCCCGTCGACCACCCCGCCGGCGGCTGCCGACCACCGTGATGCGGCTCCGCTCACCGCTCATCGGCCCTCCCTCGACCGGCTCCGCCTCATCCGACCACCTCCAGGTCGTCGACGTGCAGGTCGTGGGCCTCCAGGCTGCTCAGCTCGGTGGTGCTGGGCGTGTCCAGCTCCGCGACCCGGGCGGCGTGCCGCTCGGTCATCATCTGGAAGACCTTGCGGGCGAACCGGCCGTTGCCGAAACCCTCGCCCCGGTAGATGTCGCCGAAGTACGTCAGCAGCGCGGCCCGAGCGCCCTCCGCAAGCTGGTACTGGTGCCGGCTCGCCTGCTTCTCCACGATCTCGACCAGTTCGCCGGCCGAGTAGTCCTCGAAGGTCAGCGTGTGGGAGAAGCGGGAGGAGAGGCCGGGGTTGGCCGCGACGAACTGACGCATCTCGTCCGGATAACCGGCGACGATCACTACCACCTCGTCCCGATGGTCCTCCATCAGCTTCACCAGGGTCGAGATCGCCTCCTGGCCGAAGTCGGTGCCGCCAGCGGCGGGCACCAGCGCGTACGCCTCGTCGATGAACAGCACTCCGCCCAGGGCTCGGCGGAAGGCCGCCTGGGTCTTCGGCGCGGTGTGTCCGACGTACTCGCCGACCAGCGTGCCCCGGTCCACCTCGACCAGGTGTCCGCGTTCGAGCATGCCCAGCGCGGCGAGCAGCTGCCCGTAGAGCCTCGCCACCGTGGTCTTGCCGGTGCCAGGGTTGCCGGCGAAGACCAGGTGACGGGACATCGGCGGGGGCGCGAGGCCGGCTTCCCGGCGCCGTTTGACGGTCTGCACCAGCTTGACCATCGTGCCGACGTCCCGCTTGACCCGGGCCATCCCGACCAGGTCGTCGAGCTGGCCGAGCAGCTCGGCCAGGTCCGGCGCCCGGGCGCCGGCGCCGGATCGGACGGCGGCTGTGGGCCGGCGCGGCCCGGGGCCGGCGGGTGCGGACCGGGCGGCGACCGGGTCGGTCGGCAGCGTCGCGTTGGCGACGTCGGTGCTCCAGCACTCGTCGAGCGTCGCCCGGCCCCGGCCGGACTGGTCGACATCAGCCGCGGCATCGTGGACGTGGCAGCGCAGCAACACCGGATCGGCGTCGCCCCCGACCTGCACCGCCGGGTAGTCGGTCCGGGAGATGTCGCAGTCGGTCAGGCTGCCGTGCGCGCCGTCGCCGACGTACACGCCGTTCTTGCGGCACTCCCGCACCGTCAGGCCACGGATCACCGGCGCGGCGCCCTCCCAGAGCACCAGCCCGCTGCCGCCGATGTCGGTGATCTCGCACTCTTCGAAAGTCGGAGTGGCGTACGCGTCGACCAACACACCGGCGGCGCCACAGGAGGCGATCCGGCAGTGCCGTGCCAGCAGAGCGGCGTGCGGGGCGACCTCGATGCCGGTCTGCTCGACGTCGCGGATCTCGCAGTCGGTCAGCAGCGGCCGATGCGGGGTGTCCACGCGGACCCCGGCCTGGCAGTCGGCGACGGTCAGGGTATGCAGGTCGGCGTCGGCGCCGCCGTCGATCTGCACCCCGCCGAGGCCGGCACCGGTGATGCCGCTGCCCCGCATCCGCAGCAGGGCACGGTCGGAGGCGCGCACCCCGAACTCCGGGGTATCGGCGATGGTGCATTCGACCAGCGCGACGCTCGCCGTGCCGGTGATGTGCACCGCGCTGTACTCCGAGCGACGTAGCTCGCAACCCCGCAACAGGACGCGGCCCTCGTCAGCGGCGTAGAGCCCGTTGGCGGCCGAGTCGGCGAGGACGCCGTCGGCGCAGCGGACCTCGGCACGGTCGCGGACGGCGAGCGCGGTCTGGCCGGTGTGGTTGATCCGGCTGCCGGCGATGGCCAGCCGGCTGTCGCCGCCGGCCAGCACCCCCGGCCCCCCGGCCGCGTCCACGGTCGACCCGTCGAGGTGTAGCTGGCCGTCGCCGGCGAGGAGAACCCCGGCGGAGGCCGCGCGACTGATCGTGCAGCGTCGGACGAGCACGCCGCCGGCCTCGCCGGGCTCGCCCGCTGAGGTGGCCCCGTCGTGTTCGGGCCGCAGCGGTGGCCACCAATCCGGGCCGAACGCCGCGCTGCCGCCGACCCGGACTCCGTCTCCCGCCAGGTCGTGCAGTTGGCAGTCGGTCAGCCGCGCCTGCCCACCGCTGGCTACCTCGACGCCCGCCCCGCCGGTCGGGCCGATCTCGCACCGGGTGAGCGTCAGCGAGGCGTTCTCGGTCACCACCGCGCCCCCGCCGCCGCTGCCCATCCGGCTGTCGACGAGCGTGACCCGGGCGCTGCCGCCGGCCTCGACCGCGGCTCCGCCGGTCTCCCTCACCTCGACGGAGCTGCCCTCCACCACGGCCTCACCGTCGACCGCCAGCCCGGGAGCGGCTCCGGTACGCAGGATGGCGCAGTTGCGCAGCACCGCCGACGCGTCGCCGCCGACCTGCACCGTGCCACCGGTGACCGTGGTCGACTCCAGGGCGAGCCGACCGGTGGCGGCGACGACCACGGTGTCGAAGCCGCTCAGGACGAACCCGCGGACCGTGGCCGCCCCGGCCCGGACCGCGAGCGCCGGCCCGTGCGCAGCGACCAGTTCGACGGTACCGCCGTCGTCCTCCGCCACCAGGGTGACCGTCTTGTCGACGGTCAACGATTCGCGGTACACCCCGGCCACCACCGAGACCACACCGCCGTCCCGGGCCGCCTGGATCGCCGAGCCGATGGTGCGGTGTCGGCTCCACGGTCGGGTGGAAACCCGTTCGACCCGGCCCGGCGGCACGCTGGCCGGGGCGGCGGCCGCGCGGTGCGACGTCACTCGGTGCTCACCTCATCCGCTGCGGATCGGAGGCGTCGGGCGGGCGGTTGGCGGGCAGGTCGAACTCCGGGTCGGGGTCCGGCGCGGGATCGGAGCGCAGCACGGTGCGGAGCCGGAACACCGCCAGCACCGTCACGACCAGCAACACCAACCCGATGAGGACGAGGATCGCCAGCCGGCCGCCGCTGGTCGACGACGTTCCATCACCGCTGGCGGGCGGGCCACTCGACGCGGCGGCCGGCGCCTCGTTGTCCAATACCGCGTTCACCGAGGTGAACGGGTCGATGACGCCGCTGCCGTAGGTGGCCGGGTCGGCGGTGTCGGTGGTCTTGTTGGCGGTGGTCCGGATTCGGTCGGCCACCTGGCTGGCGGACAGGTTCGGAAACGCCGACCGGACCAGGGCAACCTGGCCCGCCACGTAGGCCACCGCGTACTGGGTGCCGCTGCCGACGAACTGGCCCGCGCCGGCGCCGACCGCGTCCCACGGCAGGACCAGCCGCCAGCCGGCGCGTAGCGTGGCCGGGTCGGTGAGGGCGCCGCCGCCGGGCTGTTCCCGGCCCACGTTGAGGTTGAAGATCTCTTCCGCCCGGTCACGGTTGCCGAGGAAGCGCTCGGCGATGTCGCGCAGGCTCTCCGCCTTGCCCGCGTAGGCGGACTCCACCGTGTAGTACTTGACGTACGGTGCGGCGTGGGCGTGGGCGTGGGAGGGCAGGACGGGCAGCGCGGCCAGCAGCACGCCGAGCACCACCACCACGTACCGCCCCACCCGTGGCCACGGGGTCGGCTGACCATCATCTCCCTCGCCCCCTCGTCGTGTCCGTTTCGGTACCGGCTCACGACTCCACGACGGTCCCGGTCGCCGCGATGTTCAGCCACCGCGTCGGAAGTTTCCGGTCACGCGGCCAGTTCGCCGGAGTCGCCGATGACGCTCCGCGCGGCCCGCAGGGCGTAGAACGAACGCGACCGTACGGTGCCCTCCGGGACGCCGATCCGGGATGCCGCCTCGGCCACGGACACGTCGCCGTAGTACAGCTCGACCAGCACCGCCCGGTGCTCGGGGGTGAGCTTGCGCAGCACGTCGGCCAGGGCGAACCGGTCGAGCAGTACGTCGAACGCGTCGTCGGGTGCATGGGCCCAGCTCACGTCCACCCCATAGACCTCGGCCGGCCGGACGGCCCGGGCGCGAGCCACATCGATCGAGAGGTTTCGGGCGACGATGAACAACCACCGGCGGACCGTGGCCTCGTCGGCGGGCAGTTCCGCCAGCCGGGACCAGGCCCGCAGCATGGTCTCCTGCAACAGGTCCTCGGCGAGTTGGTGCTGTCCCCTGGTCAGCCGGAGGAGGAAGTAGTACAGCGGTTGGGCGTTCGCCGCGAAGATTCGCCGCATCCGGTGGTCGAGGTCGACGTCGGCCTCGACCCGGTCCCGCACACCAACGCTGGCATCCATCGCTGTCGTCCTCCCTGGCCCCGACGTTTCGCCCGCACCGATCAAGACGGGACGCTAGTGACCGAGCAGGCGGGCAGCGTGAGCCAAAGGACTCAGTTGGGCCCAGGTCTGGTCCCGGCCGGCGCCTCGTCGTGCCCCGGGCCATCGGCACGGCCGGCGAGAAACTCGGCCAGCGGTACCGCCGGCTCGCTCACCGTCCGCCAGCCGAGCCGCCCGGCCGCGAGCACTCGCACGACCTCGACCTGTTCGTGGGCGTCACGCGGCAGCAGAAGTCCCGCCCCCGCCGCCGACATCGGGCCGGCGGTCGAGCGGACCTGGGGCAGGTCGGCGATCTGTGCCGCGGTCGCGCGTACGTCGATGGCGCACCGCCACCGCACCCGCAACTGCACCAGCAGTCGGCCCCGACGGGCTCGCGGCCGGCCGCGCAGCAGCACCATGGCCCGCTTCGGGGCGGTGGCCCGGGGATCGCGCAGCAGCGCGTAGGCGGTCGCGTCGGCGTCGTACGGCCACCGGGGCAGGTCGGCCGGCAGCCCGTCGATGCCGTGCGCTGCCCCGACGCACCGCAGTGCCAGCGGCGGGCCGGTCGGGAAGGTGGCCCGGACCGCGTACTCGCCGGACGCGTCGACACCGTAACCGGCGACGAGCCGGGTACGCCCCAGCAGACCTCCCGGGAGCAGGTACGACTCGTCCCGGTCGAGCAGCATGTCGTGCAGCGCCGGTGGTTCGTGGACGGTGATCGAGGAGATGTCCACCGCGCCGCCCGCGAGGATCCGTACCCGAAGCAGATGCTCACCCTCGCGGAGCGCGGCGGGCACAGGCGGTCGGAGCGTGCCGACCAGGAACAGGTGCGGGGTGGGTACGCCGGTGTTGGCGGCGTCGGCCGGTGAACAGCCGCCGACCACGTAGAGCTCGACCGGTTCGGCGTTCACCGTCGGCCGCTCGGCGAGCCAGTAGATGCCGTGCCGCACGGGACGCCGGACAGTGCCGAGTCGCGGAGCGTCGCTGACCGGAAGGTCGACACCGGCCGGCGCCAAGGGACGCGCGCCGATCTCGGGACGGGCAGCCGCGGGCCGGGCAGCGGTTCCCGGCGCCCCGAGCGGCCTCGGCCCGACGACCGGTCGGGGCTCCGCGATCGGCCCGACAACCGGTTGGGGCTCCGCGATCGGCCGGACGACGCGGGTCGGCTCGGATCGGCCGGACAGCCAGCCGCCTCCCCGATCCGGGACCGGCTGAGCCGCTGCCGACGAGGCCGTGGACTGCTGCAAGGGCGGGGCCGACGCGCCCGGCGACGATTGGGTCCGCGACGGCCGAGCCGTGGATGGCCCGGCCGGCGGGGCTGGCGGGGGGAGTGCCGAGTGCACTGGGACCGGGGAGACCGGACCGGAGACCACCGTCGGCGTCCGCCCGGCTGGCGGCGGATGCGGGCGCGAGCGCGCGGCGCCTGGCGACTGTGGACCCGACCGCACCGACTGGGGCGGCTCACCCGCTCGCCGCCGCCACGCCACGGGCGACGCCGGTACGGAGGCGGCGGCCTGCTCAGCCGCGGACGATCCGGCAGCCTCAGCCACGGACGGTCTGGCTGCGGCCGTCAGATCGGCGGCGGGCGACCGCCCGGACAACGGTTGCCGGGGCGCGGGCCGCTGGGGCGCCGGTTGCCGAATTGCCGCCGTCGGCGCAGGGGTCGGCTCGCCGGTGACGGCTGGACGGCCGCCGGGGTCTGCCGCCACCAGCACCCCGTCGTCGCTCTGCCAGCGCCACTGCGAATCGTCCGGATCCAGCCGCTGCCAGGCGACCGGCCGACCACGGTCGTCGACCGCCCGGGCCACTCCGTCCGAACTGTCGAACCCGGCCTCCGGTGGCAGCACCCACACCTCGGCACGGAGCCCTTCGACCAGCCGGCTGCCGTAGCGGCGGACCCCGGCCTCGGCGCGCGCCGGATAGCTGGCCAGAAGCAACAGATCCTCACCCTGCCAGCCGGCCGTCCGGAGCATCCGTTGCAGCACGCGCGGCCCCAGCGCGTGCGGCCCGGAGTCGGCGTACTGCACCGCCCATCGACCGTCGGGAAGTATGGTCAGGTCTATCCGGAACAGCCCGTGCTGCGCCCGCAGGCCGCTGTAGCGCGAACTCATCGCCCGCTGACGCGCGGGAGCGACGCTGACCAGCGGTGCGCCTGGGTAGGTGGAGACGACCATCCGCCCGGCCGGTGACAGCCGGCCATCCTGGTCCGACTCGAAGCGCGGCGTTCCGGCCATCGGGGGCAGGTAGGTGCGCCACGCCGCCGGGCCACCGGCGCGGTCCACCGCGCTCAGGTCCTGGCAGCTGTCCAGGATCTCGACAGCGGCGGTGCGTTCCGGTGCCCAGACGATCGCACCGGTGTTCTCGGCGAACGCGGCCAGATTCCCGTGCAGTCGCTCCCGTTCCTCCGGGTCGGATGGCCAGTGCAGCCACATCCGGACCTCGCCGCCGTAGAGCGGCACCGTGGCGAGTGCCGCGGCGAGCTGGCGCCCACCGGTGACCTCGTACGAGCCGGTGTAGTCGCCGACCACGAACCCGCCGCCGCGGACCGACACACCGATCGTGGTCAGCTCGGGATGGCCGGCGGCAAGGTCCACCGCGGCGGCCCGGCGGGCCACGAAGTCGGCCCGGGTGGCCAGCGTCAGCCCACCGGGCAGGGGTGCGGTGACGACACCGGAGCGGGGGCGGAGCACGCCGTTCGTCGTCTCGTACCAGCCGGGCAGGTCGGTAGCCATCGCCGGGGGCTGGACGACGAGCCATTCCACCGGCCGATCGGTGCGCGCGTCCACCAGGGTGGGCTCCAGGGCCGCGTCGCCGTCGTAGCGCAGTCGGCTGCCGACCGGGCTGATGTGCACGTCCCGGCCGAGGATCCCGGCCAGCTCGGCGAAGATCCGCACGTGCTCCTCGGCGCCGTCCATCATGATGCGTACGTCGTCGCCGGCCCCGCCGCCGCGCCGGACCAACGCGGCGAGCTGCCCGGCGTCGAGCGGGGCGCCGGTGCCCCGTACGGCCACCGGCCGGCCATCCGCCCCGGTCCGCAGCCAGATGTCGAACAGCCCGTCGATGCGCCGGTGATCCGGGCGCCCCTGACTCGCCGTGCTCGCCGGTGGCGGCAGCCTGCCGTTCATGACGCCCGTCCGTTCCTCGATGGCCCCTTGCACACCTTCTCAACGGACGGCGGTACCTGGTTTTCTCAACGCGGTAGCCGATCATCGCCGCCGCCGGACCGCTGAACACCACGCGGCTCGCGTCCGTCTGAAGACACGGGGGCCAGAGAAGAGAACGGCCATGAAGCAGGATCTGGGTACCGTCGCGATCGTGTGCGACCAGCCGTTGTCACGGGTCGGGATGGAGCGGCTGGTACAGGACGAGCCGGGACTCGACTTCGTTCTCTCGGTCGGCTCGGTCGGTGAGCTGGAGCAGGCCGGACCAGCCGACTACCGGGTGATTTTCATCGACCTGCCCGCCCTGCCCAGCGCGGCGGTGCTGGAGCTGATCGGAAAGCTGGCCACCCATGGGGCACCGCTGGTCTGTGCCACCTGGGAACAACCGCCGGGTCTGCTCTCCGCCATGCGCGCCGGGGCCCGAGGCGTGATCACCCGGTACGCCGAGCAGCCCGCCGTACGCCTGGCGTTGCGGGTGGTCGCGGCCGGCGGGCTGCACGTCGGCGCGGAGCTGGCCGACCGGTTCGCGGCGGACCTGTCCCGGCCGACGGACGCCGACGAGAACGGCCTGGCGCCGCGCGAGGTGGAGACCCTGCGCTGGATCGCGCTCGTTCTCACTCACGCGCAGATAGCCAGCCGGATGGGCTTGTCGCAGGCGACCGTGAACACGTACGCCAAGCGCATTCGGGCCAAGCTCAACGTGAATAACAAGGCGGAGCTGACCCGGATGGCGAGCAGGTGACCGAGGTGCTCAACGACGCGATCCGGCGCATGCGGCACACGCACAGCCTGTACGTCGACGTCGAGGAGAAGAACACCCAGAACCTCACCAACAACGCCAGCTAACCGATCGATCAGGTCCACGGTTCAAGCTGGCGGCCGATCTCGCCGCCTCACCGCACCTCGAACTCGTGGATCGAGTACCCGTACCCGGTCATCGCCTTGGCGGTACCAACCATGCGCACGTACCGGGCGGGGGTCCGGGTGATCGCGATCTCGACGGATCCACCCGCGCCGCTGTTGGTCTGGTAGACCGTCCGCCACGTCCTCCCGTCTGTGGAAACCTCCACCCGGTACGCGGTCGCGTACGCCCGCTCCCATAGCAGCCGGACCTGCGTCACCTGCCAGAGTTCGCCGAGGTCGACCGCGAGCCACTGCGAGTTCGGGGCGAATTCGCTGCCCCACCTCGACTCCTGATCCCCGTCGATCGCACTGGCGGGTACGAATACCGTCTCGAAGCTCGACGCGCTGGCCGTGCCGCTGCGCGCCAGATTCCGGCCAGAGCTGTTCACCCGGCCTGGCATCGCCGACGACGCCACCGGCCTCGGCGACGGAGAAGCCTGAGCCGGAGCCTTGGGCTTGGGCTCAGCTCCTCCCGCCGTCGCGCCCCGCGTCGACGCGGCCGAGTCGGGCGGGGCACCCGTGGGGCCACCCGGTTGCGGAAGGAAACTGCCCGGTGCGGAAGCGGCTTCAGTGGGGGTGCCCGTAGCGACCGGACCGGAGATGTCCACGGCTGGTGGGCTGGGGGGAATGGCAGCCTGGACCGACGGTGGTGAAGCCTGAATCCGATCCGCGTCGACGTCGAACGGCTGAGCGGTCGGACTTAGCACGTGCCCGGTGGCGACCGCAACCGTCAGCACTCCGACCGCCGCCAGGATCTGGGCCGACAGCCGGGGCACCCGCCTCCGGCGCCCACCCTCCTGGCGTGACGAGCCGGCCGACGCGGCGACCGACGGCTGCCACTGCGGGTCGCCGTCACCCGGCGTGCCCGGCCGGCGGGACGGTACAGACACGGCGTCGTGCCGCTTCCGCGGCCAGAGGGCGAGCACGGGGTACTCCGCCGTCCGCTCGCCGGCCCGGTCGGACTCGACCGGGCCGGGCCACCCGGTCACTCGCCGCACGGGCAAGTCCGCCAGCGGTACGGTCTCGTCGTCCGCCGTCCCGGTCACGTCTGCCGTCCCGGTCAGGTTCGCCGTTCGCTCGGAGGAGTCCGGCCGCTCGGCATCGTCCGGCCGCTCCGACAGCCTTTCTGCCGCAGCGGTCGAGTCCACCGTCGACTCCACATCGACAAGCCTGGCCGAGGTGTCGCCGGCCGGCACGGGATCGGGCAGCGCGTCGCCCGCTGCGGCCGGCTGTACCTCGTACCTCGATACCGCAGCGCCACCCGGCACGGCCGGAATCCGGCCTGTCGCGCCGGACCGATCCACCAGCGGGCGCACCGGCCCGGTCGACTCATCACCAGACACACCATCCGCCGCGGGCCGTGGCTCACGCAGTACCACCGCCTGCTGGACCGCCAGCACCGCCGGTTCAACCTTGTCGGGGTCCGGAGTCGGGGCGACATCGTCCCCGGCCGCGACGGCGAACCGGGCCGGCGACAACTCCACCCGTCGGCGGGTCTCGGCGGGCATTCGGCCGAGCAGCGCCCCGAGTACCGGCAGCACGTGGTACCGAGGCGGCTTGCCGGGCAGCCCGACGAAGATCCGCACCTTGCCGGACGTCCACGAATGCGACCGCACCAGTCGGGCGCCGTGCTCCTGCTCGGGCGGTCGCACCCACAGGCCAGACTGCGTCACCTCGGCGACCCATCGCTCCCCGAGCCGGAACACGTGCTCACCGAGGTTCGGATACCCGTCAAGGCCGCGCACCGGCCCGATGGGCCGGGCCGGGCCGTCGGGTGGGAAGCTGAGGGCGGTCGCCACCGGTTCCCAGGCGGCGGCCGAGTGGTCGATCGCCAGGCTGGTCGGCTGGCCGTCGAGGGTGAGGGCCGGCAGGCCGGTGTGGACCTGGACCGGGCCACCCGACTCGCGGGCGAGGCTCGCCGCCGCCGCGGCCGTCGTGGCCGCCGATCCGTAGGGGGCCAGCGCCAGGTGCCGGCGCAGCTTCGACGGAAGGCGGCCCAGGACTTCGATGATGGCCTCCGCCGCCGGCTCCGGCTGGCCGGGCCGGCCGATCAGCAGTACCGGCCGAGCGGCGTCCATCGGGACGCAGTAGGCGGAATCGTCGTATTCCGGCATCGGCGTGCCGGGCAGTCGCCGAAACAGCCACATACCGGCTGGTACGGGAAGGAGCACCAGCTCACCAGGCCCCATGGTGGCGCACAACCCGTCGATGTCGCTTTCCCACGGCGGCCGCGGGATCCGATGGCCGGCCGAGGTGACCACCCCGTCCGAGGTGTGCCGCAGCCAACCGTCCACCGCGAACAGCGAACCGCCGGGCACCAGCAGCACCTCGGCACGGGGAACCTCGAGAGTGGCGGTCAACTCCCGGGCCAGCCGACCGGCCAGGCCCCGGTCGGCGGCCCCGGCCACGGCCACGCGGGCGTGGCTGCCCGGCGGCACCGCGATGGGTAGCACCGTCTCTAGGAACGACCAGTCTTCGGCGGTGTCGAGCGGCCCGATGACCGTCACGACACCAGGCTCCGCCGCCAGGCCGGCCGCCGCAGCGGCGACCACCCCGGCGGGGTCGGCCCCGACAACGGCGACCCGGTCGCCGACCCAGTTCAGCGCCGACCCGAGCCGACGGAACCGGCCAGTGTCCGTGAGCCAGCCCGGAGACGTCTCCCCACCGGGCTTGGCCTGCTCCGGCGGGGCGCCGTTCACCGGCGGCTGCTCGTCGGGGGTACGCCCTCGCTGCTCACGGCTCATGCCCGCTACGACGGGCCGGAAGGCCGCCGTGTTCACCGACCCCGCTTTTCGCCCGCGGCGGGCGTCAGCGCCGCCAGTTGCGGACGTTCGCCCACTCGGCGTCGGAGTAGTTGTTCCAGGCGATGTTGGCGGCGTTCGCTATATCACCCAGAGCCCCGTCGGTGCCGAACAGTCCGCGTGCCCCGGCATTCCACTGGGCTTGAAATCCCTGGTACTCGTCTTTCGCATCGCCCTGCCAGCTCTCATCGAGTGGCACCAGCCTGGCGAGCAGCGCGGCTAGCATGTCGGTCAACTCGTCAGCCGTGCTCTTGAGCCTGGCCCCGGCGAATTCCAACTCCGGCGGAACCCTGATTCGGCTACCCATGCTGTCTGACACGGAATCTCCTCTCGTCGGACGCGCTACCGATGTCGGTCAGGCGCCGGGCTCGGGGCCGAGGCGGATCGGCGGTAGCCCCGTGAAGTCGGGCATGCCCTGCACCGTTGATTCGTCGGCCCCGGCATAGTTCCCGGCGTTGCGCGTCAACCCCTCGGAAATCCCCGTCAGGGCGTCGTTGAGCATCTGGCCACAGTGGTCGTACTCTTCCATGGTCTCCTTGTATGCCCGAGAACCCGGCCCCAACCAGAACGTCGCCAGGTCGTCCACGTCCCGGCGCAGCACCGCGAGTCGCGCCTCCAACTGCGCCGCAGTGTCGGCGCAGGACTGCGAAGCCTCCAGCAGCATCTGCGGCGTGATATCAACTAGCTTCATCGACTGCTCCCGTTCGATGCCGATCGGCCTCCCGGCCGTCCGGACGGCGGTCCCGTCCCAGCTTGCCCGGTCAACGCGGGACCGGCCCAGTCACCAGTTCAGGACACCGGTCGCACCGGCCGGCGAGGACGCCCGGCGAGGACAGAAGAGGGACTACCGCCGGTCTGGTGGGCCATGTCACGGTGCGGCGGAGATGTCGTAACCACAGGCGCTCGAGTCATACCAAGTCGGGCGGCCGAGGTGTCCCGGCTCTGACGGTCCGGAGCGAACACAACCCAGCGGTGCGCCGCAGGACGTCCAGAAGCTGTCCGATCTGGTCTGGGTGGTTCGCGTAAGAGGCCAGTAGTCACCACAAAGCAACAGGTCAAAGGCGGGTTCTCGGATGATCGAGAACCCGCCTTTGGTCAGCTGACCGTTAGGCCGGCAGACGAAGCTTCGCTGTCGTTACCGCAGTCGGTGTCCATCATGGACGCGTCGAGGTCGGTGCCCGGCACCGCTTCGGGGACTACCGGCGTCCTGCCCGGGCTGACAGGATCTGGGCCCCGTACGGCGACAGTGTCGCGTCTGAGCTAATGCGGCTGCCATCCGGTTCCCGTTCCTGTGACCTCCGACGGTGCGACAGCAGCACCGTCAACACAACGATGCGCAGGTGGTTCGTGACCTGGAGCTTGGCGAAGATGTGGTTGAGGTGGTTCAGAACGTCGATCATCGGAACGCCGCCCGGTGCGGGTGGGCGGTCGGTACGGCGCCGGAGAGCGGAATCTGTGCCACCACCGTCGTGCCCGTACCGGGCCGCGACTCGACGCGCAGGATGCCACCGAGCGCCTGGGCACGCTCGGCCATGCCGATGATGCCGAAGCTGCCACTGCCCGAGAGTTCGGTCAGGTCGTCGGGCATCGGGAAACCGTCGCCGTCGTCGGTGACGGTGAGTTCCACGTGTGCCACCGACCGGCGGAGTCCTACCAGGACCAGCGTCGCCTTCGCGTGCCGGGTTACGTTCTGCAGCGCCTCGCCGAGGATCTGGGCCAGTTCGTATCGGGCCGCCACCGGTGGTTCGACCGCGACCGCGGTTACCTGGACCGGCACCCCGCTGCGCTCCGACCACGCACCGCAGATGTCCCTTACGTTGTCCGGGAAGGGCCGGTCGGGTAGGTCGCGGCGCAGCCCGGCGAGCAGGTCGCGGGCTTCCCGTACGGCGGCGTCGGCGCCCTCGGAAACGGTGCTGGCGAGCTGTTCGGCCAGGTCCGGCTGGCGGCGCAGGAGGCCGGGGAGGGCGACCGCGGCGAAGGAGACGCCGCGCAGTGTCTTGGCCACCGAGTCATGCAGCTCGCGGGCGAGCCGGGCCCGCTCCGACGCGGCCGCTAAGTGCTGGGCAGCGGTCACCGCCGTCACCGTCGCGTCGATGTACCGGGCGAGCGCGGCTGTGGCGACGGCGGCGCCGAACCCGCAGACGATGTCGATCATCGGAAAGGCGAGCATGAACGGGGCGGCGATCGAGGTGCCGGCCTCCCCGCTCTCCACCCGCAGCAACTGCGTCGCGACGGCGAGGCCGAGCGCCGCGTTGACGCCCCAGAGGGGCAGCCCGTGGGTGCCCAGCAGCGCTCCGGTGAGGGCGGCGTGACCGGCGGCGTAGCAGAAGAAGGCAATCCCTCCGCCACTCGTGACCAGCACGGTGATCATCAGAGCGGCGTCCAGCACCAGGAAACTCAACTGCCATCGGACCGCGCCCGGCCATTTGCTCAGCACCGTGACCTGTACCGCTGTGGTCACAGTGATCAGGACCAGGGTGCCGACCGTGGACCAGGTGTCATCGACCAGCCGTAGGCCGACACCGACGGCGGCGATGGTCACGACGAGCCGGCCGAGCAGCAGTGCCCGACATAGGGCGGCGTACGCGACGAACCGGCTCATCTACTGCGGTCAGCTGATGGTGACTTTGTCGATATCGGGTGCGTTTGCATGATTCGCACCGTAGAAGCGCATTGCGACACGACCCGCCGGGATGGTCGCGTCGAACTCGATGCTCTTCGGCGATTCCCAGTCCGCGCCGTTGACGTCGAAGGTTCCGACGGCGTCGTCGTTGATGGCAACCGAGAGCTCCCGCGGTTGGCCCGTGGTGTAGTACACGGTTACGGTCCGGCGGCCGGCGACGGGCACGTCGACGTAGACAGTGAGTCTACCCAGGTAGCGGACCCGAGCGCCGCCGTGACAGGCGGCACAGTCGGCGATCTGGGCGCCATCACCGGTGAGGTTGCCGGAAGCCTCCGCCTCGACATTGATCGGCCGGAACGGCACGGCCGGACCTGTCTGCGGTGGGTCGCTCGGCTTTGGCGACGGGGCGGGGCGGCCGGGATTCCGGGGCGGGCTCGGGTCCTGGCTCGCGGTCTGATTCGCTTCGGGGGAGGCCGCAGGGCTGGTACCGGCCGGATTGACCAGGGTGGGGGTGGGCAGGGCGATCGACGGGATGCGGTTTTCCTGGGCCATCTCGGGTCCGCTGTCGTCGGCCGAGAGGATCAGAGGCGGGACCACGACTGCGGCCAGGGCCATGGCGCTGGCCAGGCTCCCGATTCCGGCCCAGAGGGGCACCCGCAGGGAGCGCGCCGGATCCGGCGGGGTGTCGAGGAATCGCTGGTCCTGGTCGCCGCTGCCGGTAGGCGGGTCAGTCTGCACCGCTGGACTCCCTGAACCAGGTGTCGTAGGTCGGACGTTGGGTCCGCGTCTCCGTACACACGGCTGCGAATGTACACAACACTCAGCCGGAAATAGCCGCCGTTAGCTGACCGTGACTTTGTCGGTGTCGGGCCGCCGACCGAGACGCGGCGATCCTGTACACCCGCCGCAAACGCGCCGCGTTTCCCGCCGGTAAACCTTTGGCGACTGGGATGAAGCCGCGTCCTCGATCCCACGACCCACCCAGGACGCGCTCAAACCCTCGAATGGGTGGCACCGCAAGGGAGGGAACCGGTCCATCTGCAGCCCTTCAGGCACCGGCAAGAGCCACTTCTGTGAGGCCTCGGCCAAGCACAGGCCGTCATCCGCAAGATCAATCCGATTGTGCGGGGATGGACGGCCTACTACCGGACGGTGGTGTCCAGCCAGGTCTTCAGCGCGCTGGACCACTACATGTGGAAGCTCACCTACAAGTCGGCATCCTCCCGGATCGCCGTGCGACGCTCGCCGTCCACGACAACTCGGAACCGGCTGGGCGGCTCACCGCTCGGGTCGTCGATCCGCAACGCGCCACGGTAGGAGTAATCAGGACCGAGGATGTCGACCAGACCTTGCACGTCGCCCACGATGGCCTCGGATCGGTTGGTCTGCCGGTCGTGGTCGCGCGGGACGATACGGCTGTGGTCGCCGTGGTCGATGACGACAACTTCGCTGTCGCTGTCCGTGTCATCGGCCAAGTATCTGGTGCCGGGCAGCGTGTGGGCCGGCACCAACGGCCGGATCTCGATCTGGGCGCCGATGTAGTAGGACCCCATCTGGGTCAACTCCCGGTCGGATGTTGGTCGGCACCGGTCGGGGTGGGCTGTCTCATGTCGGTGGCGGCCTGGTCGGGGCTGGTGAACGCGATCCCGAACAGGGCGAACAGGTCGCCGGGCGCCTTGGGTGGTGTCGCTGGACCATTCGCCACCGGGTCGGCCGTTCACGTCGTACTCCAAGACCTCGAAGACGTTGCGCAGCAGGCACGCACGCTGCTCGGCGGTGAGCGCGGCGAACGCCTGCTCAGCGGCGCTCACGACGATTCACCGGTCCTTTCTGGATGTTCGTTGTACGGGCTGGCAGCCCGACCACTACGCCTTGGCACGGCTGAGCTGACGCCGCTGCACGTGGTTCGCCCGTCGGCAAGGTACTGGTAGACGCTGGCCGCGGACAGCGGATCGCCGGACCGGTTAGCCGGCTCGTGATCAGCCGCCATCCGACGGGCTCGCAGGCCAGCCATCGGCTGCCCTGTCCTGTCTGGACATGAATGACATCGCCGACTGACAGCGATCGGTGTCCAAGCAGCCGGTAGACGCAGGCAGCGAGGAAGGCGGTTCCACCGCCCGCGTGGCGCCGCCAGGTTTCCAGCTGGTCGAGGTCGGCATTGAAGGTCTGGAAGACCCATTCGCCGATGGCGACCAAGTCGTCGCCATCGGCGGGGATGTCGAGCCAGTGGCCGGTGACCGCGGTGAGCAGGTGCCCGTCCTCGTACGGCATGAACCGGGCCTCATCGTTGTGGTAGACCGTGACTTTCGCCGGCGCCGGCCGCCGCGACGCGGGTTCGCCGGCGGCTACGGTATCGATCGTGGACATGTAGAGACGACCTTCCTTCGAAGGCGTTGAGGTGTCCGGGTACAGCCTGGCTTGGCCGGTGCCCGGACGCGTAGGGTGGCCGGGCTTCGGCCGGGTGAGGTGGTGCGTTGAACCGCGTCACGAAGCGCATCGGGACGTGACAGAGGTTGCGCCGCGGGATGCGCTGTCCGATTCCGGCCGGTGTGCTAATTAGAGCGTGGAACACCGGCATCCAGTACACGCCGGTGGACTCCATCGCCACGTGGGAGACGCCTTCGGCAAGCAGCCAGGCTGTCATCTCTCGCAACGCCGCCTAGAACGTCGCGAACCGGCGTACCTGAGTCCGGCGTTTGGTTCCCTGGCCCGGGCTACGCACCGCAACCGTGATCTGTCTCTTGTGGACATCGATTCCCGCGACCCGCTCATACACGATCTCCATTAGGCCCTCCGGCAACGCGCCCCGTAACAACACCAACGGCGCGTCGCCCGCGGAACCCGCGATCAACATCAAGAAACTGACATCCGCGCTCGCAGGCGGCACCCAGGGTTCCTACCGGGCGGGTTCCAGCGTCACTCTCTCATCCGGACACGAAGTGCCAAATACGTTCGACGTCGGCGGGCGACGCATCCACCAGTTTCAGCCCCTGCGGGCGCCTCCGCCAGGAGGCATGATCTCTCTCATGCCGCCGTCCGAGCGCGCTTACGTCGAACACCTCGAACCATCTGTAGCGGGTCTCGTGGTGCGCCCTGGTCATCAGTCGGTCATGACGGCGAACACCGACGACGCCGGCACCGGCCCGGCACACCGAGAGTCGTTCGACCGGGCGCGGCTGTCGCCCATGACAAAGACGGAGTCGGCCGGCACGGTAACCGCGGCGAACCGGCGCGCCCCGCAGTGATTCGGGTCCGGCGGCTCGTCCAGCGACGCGTCCTCGGCCACGTACGGCTCGTCCAGCAGCCTACCGTCGACCGTCACCGTCCCCGCAGCACCGCAGCAGGCGACGGTTTCACCGCCGACCGCGACGACACGTTTGAGCAGCGGCACCTTGTGGTCACCCCAGAGGCCGCCAGGAGAACGGAACAGCACGACGTCGCCGCGCCGCGGCTCATACCTGCCGGTGACCGTCCGCGCAGTGATGACCTGGCCGGACCTGACCGGTCGGCTCCACACTGACGCCGCCCTGGGTGAACTGCTCGGTAGCTCCCGTCTCGGTCGCGTCACCATCGCCACAGCCAGCAACCACTATCACGAGAAGGAGCACCATCAGCCTGCGCATCCAACGGATGCTGCCAGAAACGGTGGTGCCGTGCGGTCCGCCGGGCGCGGTCCTACCCGGCACCGTCCCTACACCAAGGTCACATACGCTGTCATGCCGCTGTTCGGGCGTCGTGGGTCGTGATCGCGAGCCCTGGGCTGAACGCGCGGAGGAGTCGGTGTGAGGATGTCCTTTCGTGATACGGGCGGTGGTGGTTGCGCCTACGCTGGGCGGGGTGACAATCAGGACCGGCGAGCTGCGGTTCGGCCCGGACAACGGACGCATGCTGCTGCGCACCGGCCGTAAGGGTGTCGGCTCGACCGTCGGCCACGACCTCACGATCGAGGTGACCGACTGGTCGGTGCAGGTGAACGTTCCCGAGACCGGGCCGGCGGATGCCACGGCGACGGCTCGGGTCGAGTTGGGGTCGTTGGCCGTTCGGTCGGGTACCGGTGGGGCCCGACCGTTGACTGACAAGGACCGGGGCGAGATCGTCAACAACGCCCGGCGGACGCTGGATGTCGATCGCCACCCGACGGCAACCTTCGAGTCCACCCGCGTCGTCACCGGCGAGGACTCCGCGACGATCAGCGGGACGCTTACTTTGCGTGGGGTCGCCGCCTCCATCGACGTCGAGGTGCGTGAGGTGACGCCGGACCGGTACCGGGCCACCACAGTGGTGACCCAGTCGGCATACGGAATCAAGCCGTACTCGGCCTTTCTCGGCGCGCTCAAGGTCCGTGACGATGTCGAGGTGGAGATCGAGGTCGAACTGGGACGCTGAGCTACGGTCAGTTGGGGTCAGAACCGCCGCGACAGTCACAGATGGTGCCCTGAGTCCCGGGTCTGCCCGACTGCGGCGGGCCCAGACGACCGCCCGCACCGGACGCCGCCTGGACTCTGCCTCGGCTCGATCGACCCTCATGAAACATCAGCAGCCCGGAACCGGCAGCAGGACACGCTCCAGTCCGCCGAGAAAGTCAAGCGTCCGCCCCGTCACAACAATCCGGTCGCCGCCGGCCTCACGACGCGTCCGGCTGGCTGGCGCCGGGATGAAGCCGAGATGCGTGCAGTGCGGCGGACCTCCCGGCCGGTACATTTCGTTGATGGCGCAGATGAAGGTCTGGCTCGACCACTGCGTGATCGCGGTGAGCAACTGGGAACGGTCGACGAACTTCTATCGAGACGTGCTGGGAGCGGAGGTCGTCGACCACCCCGACGGTCGTGTCGCATTCAGGTTTGGCGATCAGCAGCTCAACGTCCACGGGCCAGGTTTGGACATCGGCACGCTGGTGGCAAGCCCGCCGGTGGTGCCGGGCGGTAGCGATCTCTGTTTCGTGTGGTCAGGGTCCGTCGAGGAGGCCACGGCCCATCTCCTCCACCATCAGGTGCCGGTGGAGGAAGGACCAGTCGCCCGCTGGGGCGGGCGTGGCCGGGGTACGAGCATCTACTTTCGCGACCCGGACGGGTCTCTGCTGGAACTGATCGTCTACGCGTAGCAAGCCGGTGACCAGGTCACGCGTGGATACCACACCGCATTCGACGGATCCGCCGGGACACAGAAGAATGTACACGGATGGATGTCCTGACCGTATGATCATGACGTGGTGGGCACGTGACCAACTGGACAACGCCGTATAACGATCCCTTGCGGATCGTTCCGTACGGCATGGCGGTCATCGGCACGGTCTTTGCTGCGGCTGGTATCGGCATCGTGGCAACGCAGACGCACAGTGTTGTCGCGGTGCCGATCGTGCTGCCCTTACTGGGGATATGGCTCACGTTCATGTGGCGGTTTGCGCGAATTGGACTCGTCATATCTGACGTGGGCGTACGTATCCGGTGGCTATTGCGAACACGAACATTCGGCTGGAACCAGGTGCAACGGTTCCATACGGCCCGAGACATCCTCGCACCAGCGAGGTTGTGGATCGAGCTAACAGACGGCAGCCAAATCCGGACACCGATCCAACGCGTGAGGTATCTGCTCCCCGGAGCGACGCTGGCTGACGGTAGCGCCTGGCTGACGCCTGACCGATACAAGGCCCTTCTCCGAACTCTGTACAGTCGGCTCGCCCAAGCGCAGTCGGCGGCGCGGCCGACTACCTCGTCGAAAACGGCCGCGACGGCGAAGACGAAAGCTTCGGACAACTCGTCGAAGCCATCGGCGCTGTCCCTGCGACCGGCGGCGCCGCCATAGCACTACGGTAGTGGGGCTCTCTGACATCAGCGTGGAGATGATGTTCACCGAGGTCGCTCCACACCTCCGGCTCATTGCGATCGAAGAACATCCACGTGTTGTGGCCACCTGTGCCGGTGGGGCTAGTCGAATCGACGCCGGCGGCTGAGGGACCATAATTCTGCCGTCGCATCTCGTGCCGCGAGCCGGGATTCCCTTTCGTCGTGGTGGTCCGGTGGCCCGGCCAAGCGGGCGCTCAGGCTGAGTTCCGGATGTTTGGCATGGGATCGCGGTGTCACCGGGAGGTCAACGTCGCCCACTCCTCGGTCCATCGACACCGGTTCAAGCCTGCGGCGGCAAACTCGTCGATCTCGCCCATCCGCCGCACCCCCAGCCATCGCAGCAGGACGTTGATTGCCATGTCGATGCGGTTGGACACGACCGTGTAGCGGGCTTCCGCCTCGTCGGCCGAGGTGGCCGTGAACAGCGGTCCCCACGCGACGGCTCCGCCGCGCCAGGCCACCGCCGCGTGGGAGCCGTCGCCGCCGAAGAACTCGGCATGCAGGTAGGCGACGACGCCTTGTAGTGAGAGTTGGCGCGCCCACTCGGCCACCCCGCTCGTCAGGTTGTAGAACCCGGCCACGAGCACGCCATCCACCGCAGTCGTCATAACGCTCGCGACGATCTCATCCGACAGCGGCAAGAGCGCCAGCTCAGTCTCTGGGACCAACGGCGCCAGCGGCAGCGCTGCCCGCACACGGCCATGCTCGGAAGGGTTCAGCAGCAGCGCCTCCACAGTTCCCGCCACGCCGCAAGCGTATCGATCGAGAGCCGGTCCAGCCGCACTCATTTGTCGCCGACAGGGCGGCTCACAGCTGCCTGTGCGACATGTCCTCGCACCCGTCGCAACGCAGCCATTGCGCGAGTTCACCCCAAGGAGGTTGTCCGGGCACAAGAACCAGGGCTTCCCAGGGATAGCCGCACAGAGCGTTGTGGTTGTCGCGTACCTGCAGGTGGCAAGTGGCTGTGGGCGTCTCCGGTTCGAGGTCGTAGCGCAGCCGCGTCTGCACCTCGCCGAAGAACACCGTTAGGACATGCCACCACCGACGTCGAGGCCAGCCCAGGCGCTCGGCGGCGACGAGATACGGCATACGCGCATGATCGCAGGGCTGTCCAGAGACTTACTCACATGCCGCTGAGGATGCGTCGCTCTGGCGATGGGGCTGGCCGGCTGCGGGTCGGGCGCTGTCGCGGGGACGCGGGCCACTATCGTTCTGGCGTGCGTATCCGATTCGATGTCCCGGCCGATCCGGCTTATCCGGGCCGTGTGGCCGCCGTACTCAGCAGGGCTCGGCTGCGCAGGTACACCGCCATCGGCGCTGTACTGATGGCAGTGGCGGCGATCGGTCTGGCTGTCTCACGGGCTGTCGACTGGGGTGACCGGATCTCGCCGTTGTTCTACACGCTGGCCCTCGGCGGCCTGCTGTCCATGCTGTTCCCGCCATGGGTGCGATCCAGGGCCCGACGCCGCTCCAGCCGCTACGCCGTGGAAGGCGGCTACGACATCACCGACGACAACATCATGATGCGCAGCGGCTCGCAGTCCAGCGGCATCGCCTGGGACGGAGTCGCCCGGGTCGTGGACACCCCTGAATTCTGGATCGTGTACGTCGGACGGATGCCGGCAACCGTGATCCCACGCCGCCTCATGACCACCGAAGACGCCAAGACGTTAGAGACCTTCATGGCCGAGCGTGGGCTCCTCAACTCCTAGAACGAGCCCCACGCCCGGGCTGTGAACCTCTACCACCGCCGACACCACCAAAGACCACCTGCACGGACCTGCCGCTGCGACTGTGCTGGCGGGCATCACCGCTACTGACGCACAGGCTCCCTCTCCGGCTTCGGCCGTGTCCCACATGGCAGCGATCCCTTCCCGCGCGCGGCGGTGTCCGCCTACCCCGGCCACCACCGCGATGCCCCAGGCCGGCTGGCTCCAGGTGCCGGTCCTTCGTACCCGAGGACCGCCCGCCGGCACCTGAGACCGAGGCGCGCCGCTGCTCACGCAGCCACCTTCGGACCATGACAATCTTGCTTTCCGATCCTCGGGTGGCGGCCGTGCCGGTGCGCGACGCCGGCGAGGCGCTGGTACGCCTCGACGCGGACTTCGGGCCGGCACGGGCGTGGGTCCGCCGGGGTCTGGGCGAGCGGCTGGCCGCCGCTCGGGACGCCTTGCCGGCCGGCCTTCGGCTGCGGGTGGTGGAGGGTCATCGTCCGGTTCGGCAGCAGCGTTCCATCATCGCCACCTATTCGACGCAGCTTCGCCGCCTGCACCCGGGGCTGCCCGACGCCGAGCTGCACCGCCTGACGAGCAGGTTCGTGTCACCGGTCGAGGTGGCTCCGCATGTCGCGGCCGCGGCGGTGGACCTGACGCTGGTCGACCCGGAGGGCGTGGAGCTGGACATGGGTACGCCGATCGACGCGACGCCGGAGCAGTCCGGCGGTGCCTGTTACTTCGCCGCGGAGGGGATCGACGCGGACGCCCGGGCGCGCCGGGAGCTGCTGGCGAAGGTGCTGGGCGGCGCCGGCCTAGTGAACTACCCGACGGAGTGGTGGCACTGGAGCTACGGCGACCGGTACTGGGCCTTGATGACAGGCGCGCCCGCCGCGCTGTACGGCCCGGTCCCGGCGGAGCCGGCGGCGTGATGCCCCCCAGGAAGACGCTCAGCTTCGAAGATGCTCCGCTTCGCTCCACATCCACGCGAGGACCCCGACTTCCCGGGGACTCCGCGACCGCGCTCGCTCGTCGCGAGGCGCCTGGCGAGGGGGCGCGGCTGACCGTCGACCTGACCGCGGTCACGCACAACGTCCGACTGCTCAGGCGGCGTACCGAGGCTGGGCTGATGGCCGTGGTCAAAGCCGACGGGTTCGGCCACGGCGCCGTCGACGTCGCCCGCACGGCCATCGCCGCCGGCGCGGGCTGGCTGGGCGTGACCAGCGTTCACGAAGCCGTCGCCCTGCGCGACGCCGGGCTGCGGGTACCTGTGCTGAGCTGGCTCAACCCCGTCGACGCCGACTTCGGCACGGCCGTGCGCCGGGGCGTCGACTTGGCGGTACCCAGCCGCGATCACCTCGACGCGATCACCCGCGCGGACGGCCTCGCGCGCGTGCACCTGCACCTGGACACCGGCATGGCCCGCGACGGCACGCCACCAGAGGCATGGCTCGACCTGTGCCGGCGGGCGTCTGCCGCCGAGCGGGACGGGCGGATCCGCGT
Source organism: Phytohabitans kaempferiae (assembly GCF_042433955.1). NCBI lineage: Bacteria > Bacillati > Actinomycetota > Actinomycetes > Micromonosporales > Micromonosporaceae > Phytohabitans > Phytohabitans kaempferiae. The sequence continues at coordinate 32,332 of NZ_JBHLUH010000007.1, forward strand.
GGTCGGGGTGATGGGACACCTCGCGTGTGCGGAGACGCCGGGGCATCCGGCCAACGCGGCGGGCCGGCGGCTGTTCGAGTGGGGCGTGGCCACGGCCCGCGGCGCGGGTCTGCGGCCGGCCGTGCGCCACCTGGCCGCCTCGGCGGCGACGCTCACCGAGCCGCGCTCCCATTTCGATCTGGTACGGGTCGGCGCGGCGCTGGTCGGCATCGACCCGACCGGTACCAACGCCCTGCGTACCGCGCTGAGGCTTACCGCTCCCATCGTCGCCGTGCGCCGCGTCCCGGCCGGGACTCCGGTCGGCTATGGGCACGCCTGGCACGCGGCGGCCGCGACCACGCTCGGCCTGGTGCCGATCGGGTACGGCGACGGCCTGCCCCGCAACGCCTGGGCCCGGGCGGAGGTGCAGGTTCGCGGCCGGCGGCGCCGCCTCGCCGGCCGCATCTCGATGGACCAGTTCGTCGTCGACCTCGGCGACGACCCGGTGCGGCCCGGCGAGATCGCCACCGTGTTCGGCCCGGGTGACGCCGGCGAGCCGACGCTCTCGGAGTGGGCTGGCTGGGCGGACACGATCGCGCACGAGCTGGTCACCGGGCTCGGCCCGCGGCTTCGCCGCCACGTCATCCCCGCCGGCCACTCCGACTCACACGGGAGCCTGACATGAACAGACGCCGTACCCGGGTCGCCGTCATCGGCGGCGGCCAGAACTGCGAACACGAGGTCTCCCTCGCTTCCGCCGCCGCGGCCACCGCGGCGCTCGATCCCGCCCGGTACCAGGTGATGGCCCTGACCATCGGCGTCGACGGTGGCTGGCGGGACGAGCGCGACCGGCCGATCGGTCTGGCCGCCGCGGTCGAGTTGCTCCGCGACTGTGACGTGGCCCTACCGCTGGTGCACGGGCCGCGTGGCGAGGACGGCACGCTGGCCGCCCTGCTCGACCTCGCCGGCGTGCCGTACGCCGGCTCCGGGCTGACCGCCGGCGCGGTCGCGATGGACAAGTGGGTGACCAAGCTGGTGGCGGAGGCCATCGGCATCGCGACCGCGCCGGGCGTCCTGCTCACCGAGGCGACCGCGGCCACGTACGCCTGGACCCATCCGGTCGTCGTCAAGCCGGTCGCGGCCGGTTCGAGCCGGGGCGTGCGGCGCGTGGACCGGCCCGGAGAGCTGCCGGAGGCACTGGAGGCCGCGCTGGCGCTGGACCGGCGGGTGCTGGTCGAGGACGTGATCGAGGGCCGGGAGGTGGACCTCGCCGTGCTGGCCCGCCCGGACGGTACCCGGATCGTCGCACCGGCGCTGGAGATCGTGGTCGCCGGCGGCCTCTTCGACTACGCCTCCAAGTACGACGGGTCGGCTGTCTTCCGGGTGCCGGCTCCGCTGGCCGAAGCGGACCGCAAGGCGCTCGAACACGCCGCGCTCGCGATGTACGACGCGCTGGGGTGCCGCGGCGTCGTCCGGGTCGACTTCTTCGTCACCGCGGACGGTCCGATCCTCAACGAGGTCAACACCACGCCCGGCTTCACCGGACGGTCGCAGGTGCCTCGGATGTTCGCCGCCGCGGGCATCCCGTACCCCGAACTGCTCGACATCCTGATCCAGGATGCCCTGGTCGGCGCGGCGTAAGGTCGCTGAGTGAACGTGCCCCGACCCGCGTGGCAGGAATGGCTGCCGGACGCCGCAGCCGGGCTGATCGTCGCGGCCCTCGGGTTGGTCATCGCGATCTTGAACTACGGCGGGTTCAACGAGCACGCCCCGGTACCGCTCGGGATGCTGAGCCCTCTCCGGGAGCTGGCGCTGCTCGCGGTGGTGGCGGTCGTCACCGGTGCGGCGGTCGGCGCCAGCCGACCCGTCCCGGGCGCCGCGCTCGCGCTGGTGTGGATGCTGGCCGGGATTCACGTCGTGGTCGGCGTCCCGATCCTCGTCACCGAGCTGGCCATCGCGGTGGTGGCGTTCGGGACGGCCCGCTGGGGCAGCAGGGCGGTCGTCTGGCTCAGCGCGCTGTCCATCCCGGCCGGCGCGGCCGTCGCCGTCGTGTTCCTCGCCCCCGACATACGGCGGGTCCTGTCCGGCTTCCTCCGCCTGAGGGCGCTGGTGGACCTTGGGGAGACATGGCAGCCGTTCGCCGCTGTCATCGGGGCGGCGCTGCTGGGTGTGCCCTGGATGGCCGGCATGGTGCTGCGCGTGGCCGCACGCGCCCGAACGACGGTCGACCTGGCCTCGGCCGACGTCGCCCGGGCCGAGGCCGACCGGGCGCAGGCGCGGCAGATCGCCCGGCTGCGCGAGGACCAGGCCCGGCTCGCGCGCGACGTGCACGACGTCGTGGGCCACTCCCTCGCGGTGATCCTCGCCCAGGCCGAGTCGGGCCAGTACCTACCGGACGGCGACCCGGCAGCGCTGAAGACGACCTTGGCGAACATCGCCACCTCGGCCCGCACCTCGCTGCAGAACGTCCGGCAGGTGCTGTCGGCCACGCAGGAGGGCCTCGCGGCCTCGACACCGGATCTGGACAGCCTGGTCGAAGGGCTGCGCACGAGCGGCCACAAGGTGGTCTCGACACAGACCGGCGCGCCCCAGCCGATGCCGCCGGAGCTCGACCTGATCGCCTTCCGAACGCTGCAAGAAATGGTGACAAACGCGATGAAACACGGCAGGCATGATCACCCCATCACCGTGGAACGCCGCTGGCCGGACGGCGACTGGGAGGCCACGCTGCGGATCTCGGTGAGCAACGCCGCGGCGGCCGCCCAGGCGGCGGACTGGACCGCCGGCCAGGGCCTGACCGGCATGCGGCAACGGGTGGAGTCGGTCGGCGGCCGGCTCGACGTGGACCGACACGAGGTGGCCGGCGAGCCGAGGTTCACCGCGACCGCGTGGATCCCTGTGCGGCGGCCCCTGGCATGACCGAGCCGATCAGCGTGCTGCTCGCCGACGACCAGGAGCTGTTTCGCTCGGGCGTGGCGGTCATCGTGGACGCGCAGGTCGGCATGTCCGTGGTCGGCACCGCCGCCGACGGCAGCGAAGCGGTCCGCCTCGTCGACGAGCTGGCGCCCGACGTCGTGCTGATGGACATCCGCATGCCCGGCATGGACGGCGTCGAGGCGACCCGCCAGATCTTCCTGCCCGAGCGGGTCAACCGGCGCCCCAAGCCGGTCCGCGTGCTGGTGCTGACCACCTTCAACCTGGACGACCGGGCGGCCACGGCCATCCGGTACGGGGCGAGCGGCTTCCTGCTCAAGGACACCACACCGGTGATGCTGCGCGACGCCATCCGCACCGTCCACAGTGGCAACGCCGTCCTCGCACCGCCCGACCTGACGACGCTGATGGACCACCACTTCCGGGCCCCCGTCCCGGTACCCGAGGCGTACCTCGCCCTGACCGACAAGGAACGCGAGGTATTCACCGCCGCCGCGCGCGGCCAGTCCAACGCCGAGATAGCCGCCCAGGTGTTCGCCAGCGAGTCCACCGTGAAGACACACATCGGGGCGATCCTGCGCAAGCTCGGGCTGCGCGACCGGGTGCAGATCGTCGTGTTCGCCTACGAACACGGCCTTGTCCCACCCCGCTAACCCAAGCCCTCGCCGCACCGCGATATCGCCATCTCGGCCGCGGACACCTGGTCCGCCGGCGCCCGATGGTTTCGCCGCGTCGGGCTCGGGTCGTGCTCGCTTGAGCGCGACCCGAGCCCAGGCGCCGGGTTGATCGATGTGCTACCAGCGTCTCTTCTTGATGACCCTCGGGTCAGAGGCCGCCGAGGCCGGGGCGTACCCCGTGGCGCGGGCGGTGACCACGAGCCTGATCTCGTGTCCCGCGTCGCCCGGCCTGACGATGTAGACGGGCAGGGTCGCGTGCGGGATGTCGACGCCGTCGCGCTGCCACTGGTAGCTGAACCTCGCACCCTTGACGGACCATTCGCCCGGGAGCCCGATCAGTCCGATGTCCAGCAACGAGATGATGCGCGGCCGCTCGATGTTCCTGATCGGAGCGGGACCGACGAGCTGACCCACGCCCCAGCGCGCCGTGGTCTGGTAGCCCAGGCTGGTCGGGTCGGCCCAGTTGTGGATCGCCGTGCGCGCCCCTGCGGTCGCGTCGTTGACCTGGAAGTCGAGGCCGTGGAAGGTGCCCGGGCCGCCATATGTGAGCAGGCTGATCGCCGCCTCGACGACGTAGCCGCCCTCGACGTGGGTCGTGGCGGACCGCAGGCGCGCTGCCTGGGCAGCCTCGTCACCCGTGCCGAAGGACGTCACGTTGTTGGCGTTGATGCGGATCTGAGTGTCGTCGCCGCGGTAGGCGCCGTTTTTGACGTTGCCGGCGTCCACGAAGATCTCCACCGAGTCCTGCACCCACGGGTCGGATGCCGACACGTCGATCACCGGGTCGGCCACCTCGGCGAGGACGTAGAGCGTCTGGTCCTGCCAGAGGGTGCGTACCGTCGCGATCGCACCGCCGTCTCCCTCGACGGCCTTGGCCGTCGTGACCGCGCTGGCGTCGGCCCACACCGGGTCGATCGCCCCGTCGATCGTCACCGGGGTACGGGCCTGCGGGACCTCCAGATAGGACAGATCCTCGACGAGGGCGAGCGTGCCGGTGAGTCCGGGGCTGTTCCAGCCCGCCGTGCTCGCACCGTCGGTGGCCCGTACGTCCAGGGCGAGCGTGTCGCCCAGCGCCGCCTCGGAGAGCGGAAGGTGGGCCACGACGGAGTACCCGCCGTCGCGGGCGGTGACCACAGCGCTCGCGCCGCCCGTGGTCGAGCCGTCGCGGCGGACCGCGTACGTGGCACCGTCGAGCTCGAACGTCACCGCGTCCGCGGCCTCCACGTCGCCATCGGTGACGGTGACGTACGCCGTGAGGTGGTCCGGCGCCCAGCGGAGCTGGAAGCCCGCCACTTCCTCGATGGGGTGCAGCGGCAGCTTGGACCACTCCAGTGACTTCGTCGCGACCGCGTCCAGTGCGACGGTGCCCGCGAACACGTTCCCGGTACGGAGCCGGGGCGGCAGGTCCTGCCCGCCGACCGCGCCGTAGTAGGCCGGCTTCGCCCGCAGCGCGTCGTCGAAGACGAGCGGCGCTCCGCTGGAGGACCGCCAGCTACGGCCGTCGACAAGGCCCCACACGGTGACGGCGAACAGGTCGTCGGTGTACTCGCGGAAAATGTTGAACGCGTCCCGGAAGTAGTAGCCCTGTTCGATGCGGAGCGCCTGGCTGACGGGCGTGCCCGTCGGTACGTCGAACTCGGTCACCGCCTGCGTGACGGGCATGTCCTCGAACGCGGCCAGCGCGGCGTCGAGGGCCGAGACCGGCATCGTGAGGTTGACGTGGAACTGGTGCCCGACGCCGTCGACTGGTACGCCACGTGCGAGGAGCCGCTCGACCAGCGACAGGTAGCGCCCCCGCTTGCCGGCCTGCTCGGTGTTGTAGTCGTTGATGAACAGTTTGACCGGGCGGGCCACACCTTCCGCGGCGTAGACCTCGTTGAATGCCTCGTCGGCGTACTGGAAGGCGAGGTCGATGTACTGCTCGCCGAGGATGTTGTACCAGTTGCTGCGGCGCAGGCCGTCGGCGAAGTCGCCGGTGTCGGCGACCACCTCGTTGACCACGTCCCACGCGTTCAGTGGATTGGTGTCGCTGCCGAACGGGCCGTAGGTGTCGCTCAGGTGCTCGGCGATGGCGAAGACGTGCGCCCGCAGCCGGTCACGCATGACCTGCTGGTCGGCGGGTGAGTTGGTCAGCGGCTGGCCGGCCTCGTTCTGGAAGAACCACGCCGGCGTCTGGCTGTGCCAGACCAGGACGTGTCCGTACACCGCCAGGTCGTTCTCCTGGGCGAACCGCATGATCGCCCCGGCCTGCTCGTGCGGGGTGAAGGCGCGCTCCGCGTTGTACCAGGACTCGGGCTTCATGTGGTTTTCGGCCGTGACCTGGTTGAAGTGGCGCAGCAGGAGCTGCGACGGACCGCCAGCGGTCTCGCGGCTGTCGATGGCGACTCCGAGCGGGAAGTCGACGGTCTCGCGGAGCCCTGTGAGGTCCTCGATGACCGGAGGCTCGGGCACCCGCACGAGGATGTCGTCGACGACGAAATCGCTCGTGTTGCCGGTGGCGCCGCTCTGGTAGCGGGTCTCGAAGTAGATGAACGCGCTGTCGGCGACCGGCGCGGTGAAGCTCGCCGTCACCTCGGTCCAGCCCGTGTTCGTGACCGTGTCGAACCGGGCCAGCGTGCTGAACGACTGGCTGCCGCCCGAGCTGCTCTGCAGGCTCAGCCAGACCTCGTCGGTCGGCTGGCCCTCGGCGAACCGGAGCCAGGCGCGCAGCTCGTACGTCACGCCGCCCTCCACCAGGCCGGTCACGTCGTATCCGATGCCGGCACCCTGGTTTGCCCGGTTGGTCACCAGCGCGGCGGCCGCGCCGCCGTGCGCCACACCGCTCAGCTCCAGCGTCGGTGCGCCCTGGCCGCCGTCGCGCGGCACCCAGCCGTCGAGCCCGTCCTCGAAGTCGGTGTCGACGACGACGGTGCCCGGCTCGGGGCCGCCGCCGCTGCCGGCGGGCGCGGTGATGAGGATGTCGTCGACGATCAGCGTGTACGGCGCGGCGAGGTTGTCGCTGCCGATGTAGATCTGGAACTGGGTCGGGTCGGTGTCCTCCGGCGCGGTCCAGCTGCCCGTGATGGTGGTCCAGTCGGCTGCGCTGATCGATGCGTTCCCGATCCAGGTGTATGCCGGCTTGGCGACGAAACGGACGCCTGGCGTGCCCGCGGTGCCCTCGGCCAGGCGCGCCCGCATCGACAGGGTGTACGTGGTGCCGGGCTCGAAGATGCCGACTGGAGACTGGATGCCTTCGAAGTCGTCGTCGCGGTCGACGATGCGCAGTGCCTTGCCGCCCTCGGGCAGGTCAGCCACGTCGAGCGTGACACTGCCGCTCTGGGTCCAGGTGCCGGTGGTGGAATCCTCGAAGTCGACGGCGCTCACCGTGAGCGTGTCCGCTCCGGCGGCCAGGCCGGCCACGACGACCGAACCGGCAGCGGCCAGACAGACCGCGATAACCGCTCTCAAACTTCGCACAAACGTATGTCTGCGGCGCATGGGAAATGCTCCTTGGATCGGGCCATTGGGCGCACCAACGCCCCGGTGTGCCCAGGCACCAGGAGATGGAGACGAGCGCATCCTATCGATGTCTCCTACACCCGTCGATATGGCGGTCCCATCGCAGGCCCGCGCGCGGGCATCTGGTCGGCACCGTCTGACCTATCGGCCTGCCATACTCCTGCCGTGCTTCTACGGACCGAACACCTCCACCTCGCCGCCGACCACCTCGACGACGCGGTACGGCGTCTCCAACCGTATGGCGAGGCGGGCGTCAACTACGAGGTCGGCTTTCTCGACACCTACCTGCCGGAGATCCGCGCCTGGCTGACCGACCTGGCCGAAGACGACGACTGGGCGGACGGCTTCTACAACTCCTATGTGGAGTTCGCGCTGGCACTCGCCCTCGCCCTGCCCCCAAGCGACCCGGTCGCGCCCTGGCTACCAGAGGACTACGCCACAGTGGACGACGGCGAGGTCGATGTGGACACCTGGCGCCTGCTCACCGAGGCCGCCGCCGGCCACTCCCCCGTCCTGGCGAGCCCACGCCGCACCTGAGAGACCTGACCGCAGCGCGCGGCGGCGGTTGGCCGACGTGGTGGTTGGTCGTTACTGTGCCTCGTGGCCCGTGCACAGCTCAGCGCCGAGTCGGTGGTTGACGGTCGTGTTCCACAGGCATTGGCGCTGTCGCCGGACGGCAGGTGGGTCGCCTACGTGGTCGCCCCGGTCGGGCGGGCTGCTGATCACCCGGTCAGCGAGCTATGGGTCGCCGCCGTCGACGGGGCCGGGTCGCCGCGACGATTGACCTCGGGTGCGGCGCACGATTCGGCGCCGCGGTGGGCCACGGATTCGCTGTTGATCTACTTCCTCTCCGACCGGGCCGAGCGTGGCACCGCGCAACTGCACCGGGTGGGGCTGGTCGACGGTGTCGTGGAGGCGGTCACGTGCTGGGCCGGTGGGATATCCGGTCACCTCCCACTGGCCGATCCGGACCTGGTCGTGGTGATCGCAGCCGACGAACCGTCCGCTGAGGACGAACACCGGGACGCCGAGCGCGACGACGCTCGAGTGTGGGGCGAACGCCTACGGCCGGACCGGCTGCGGCTGCTCGACGTACGCAGCCGCGAGGTCCGTACACCGGAGGCCTTCGGCGATCGCCATGTCGCCGAGGTGGCCCAGCGGCCCGACGATGGAATCCTGGCGGTACTGACCTGGTCGACCCCCGACGTGGACCCGGGCCTTCTGGAGCCCGGTCTCCACCTGCTCGACCCGGACAGCGGCGTGACGCGGGACCTCGGCCCGGCCGCGGCGGACGCGTCGTCGCTGGTCTGGTGGCCCGCCGACGACGGCTGGCACCTGGCATATGTCGCGAAGACTCCGCCCACTCTGGTGGGCGGACACGCGGTTCTCGATGTCGCGGTGCCGCTGAACGGGCCGGTGGGCGAGCACCGCAACCTGACCGCCGGCACGACCTTCTGCCCGAGCGCCCTGGTGCAGGTCGACGCCGGTCCGCCGCTGGTGCTGGTCGCCGACGGGCTCGATACCGCGATCCACCGGCTCGATCCGGTCGGGCCCAACCTCGTCGAGGTGTCCCGGGTTGACGGCCTCGCGACGTCGTTGACCACGAGCCGGCACGGTGACGCCGTCGCGGCAGTGGTGAGCACGCCCTACGAGCCCGGCAACGTCCACGCCGGCCCCACTCGCGGGCCGCTGACGACGCTGACCGATCTGCGGCCCGAACTCCGTGGCATCCGATGGGGTGTCCAGGAACGCCTGTCATACCAGGCAGCCGACGGGCTGACGCTGGACGGCCTGCTGATCCTGCCCGCCGGCCGGTCCCCCGAGGACGGGCCGTTTCCGCTGGTGACGCTGGTCCACGGCGGCCCGTATGGACGGTACGCCGACGGGCTCCAGCTCAGCTGGTACCCGTCTGGTCAGTGGCTGGCGAGTGCGGGCTACGCCGTGTTTCTGCCAAACCCGCGCGGCGGCCAAGGGCACGGCCACGACTTCGCGGTCCGTGTCGCCGGCGCGGTCGGCCTCGATGAGTGGACGGACATCCGCACCGGCATCGACCTGCTCATCGCCGATGGCGTCGCCGACCCCGACCGGTTGGGCATCGGCGGCTGGAGCCACGGCGGGTTCATGGCCGCATGGGCGGTCGGGCAGACTGACCGGTTCAAGGCCGCCGTGATGGGCGCCGGAATCAGCGACTGGGGCATGCTGGCCGCAACCGGCGAAGAGGGGCTGTTCGAGGCCGCCCTCGGCGGCAGCAGCGGCTGGGAAGGAACGGGTCCACACCGCCACGACCGGCTCAGCCCGATCTCGTACGCCTCCAAGGTCCGCACGCCGGTGCTGATCCTGCACGGTGAGAACGACACCAACGTTCCGGTGTCACAGGCGGAGTACTTCCACCGCGCGCTACGCAGATTCGGAGCCGAGCACCAGTATGTCGTCTATCCCCGGGAGAACCACTCGATCCGCGAACGCAACCACCAACTCGACGTTCTCCGCCGTACCCGCGCCTGGTTCGACCGGTGGCTCGGATGACCCCGAGGTCCGACCGCCACCTACACCCCGCGAACAGCGAGGTGATGTCGTCGGCGAGGGCCACCACCGCCGCGGCGAGCGCGTCGGCGCCGACCGCGACCAGGACACCGGCCAGGCGCGGCGAGGCGGCCGGTAGCTGCCCGCCGGCCAGGCCGAGCACGGCGGCGGCGAGGAGCGGGGGGCGGTCCGCATCGGGCGCACGATTGAGGCGGCGCCGGTCAGTGTTCGGTGATCTGCCCGTCGGCTACTTCGAGGCGGCGTGTGGTGGATACGGTGTCCAGCATCCGCCGGTCGTGGGTGACCAGCAGGAGTGTGCCGGGATAGCCGGCCAGCGCCGACTCCAGTTGTTCGATGGCTGGCAGGTCGAGGTGGTTGGTGGGCTCGTCCAGCACGAGCAGGTTGACGCCGCGGGCCTGCAACAGTGCCAGCGCCGCCCGGGTCCGTTCGCCGGGTGACAGGGTCGCGGCCGGCCGGAGCACGTGTGTGGCGTTCAGGCCAAACTTGGCCAGTAGCGTGCGGACCTGCGCGGGTACCAGGTCCGGGGTCGCGGTGCCGAAGGCGTCCAGGAGTGTGTCGTCGCTGTGGAAGAGCCGCCGTGCCTGGTCGACCTCGCCCACGACCACGCCCGGCCCGAGCCAGGTGCGTCCCGCGGCCAGCTCGATGCGCCCCAGCAGGGCCGCCAGCAGCGTCGACTTGCCGGAGCCGTTGGCACCGGTGATCGCCACCCGGTCGGCCCAGTCGATCTGCAGGTCGAGCGGGCCGAGGGTGAACCCACCGCGGCGTACCAGCGCGGCCTGGGCGACGGCGACCACGGCCCCGGCTCGCGGAGCGGCGGAGATCTCCATCCGCAGCTCCCACTCCTTGCGGGGCTCCTCGACGACCTCCAGGCGCTCGATCAGCCGCTCGGTCTGCCGGGCCTTCGCCGCCTGCTTCTCGCTCGCCTCGCTACGGAACTTGCGCCCGATCTTGTCGTTGTCGCTCGCTTTGCGGCGGGCGTTACGGACGCCCTTGTCCATCCAGGACCGCTGGGTACGCGCCCGTTCCTCGAGACCGGCGAGCGTCTCGGCGTACTGCTCGTACTCCTGGCGGGCGTGGCGCCGGGCGACCTCCCGCTCCTGCAGATAGGCGGCATAACCGCCGCCGTAGGCGCGTACCTGTCGCTGGGCCAGGTCGAGCTCGACCACCCGGGTCACCGTCCGGGTCAGGAACTCGCGGTCGTGGCTCACCACAACCGCGCCGGACCGCAATCCGGTGACGAACGCTTCCAGCCGCTCCAGACCGTCGAGGTCAAGGTCGTTGGTGGGCTCGTCCAACAGGAAAATGTCATAGCGACTCAGCAACAGCGACGCCAGGCCGGCTCGGGCCGCCTGCCCACCGGACAGCGCCGTCATCGGCCGGTCCAGGTCGACCGCCAAGCCCAACCCGGCCGTGACCTGACTCGCACGCTCGTCGAAGTCGGCCCCGCCAAGGGCGATCCATCGCTCCAGGCCGACCGCGTACCCGTCGTCGGCGCCGGCCCTCCCCGCCACCAGCCCTTCAGTCGCGTCGTCCAATGCGGACTGAGCCGCGGCCACTCCGGTGCGCCGCCCCAGAAACTGCCCGACCGTCTCACCGGGCCGCCGCTCGGGCTCCTGCGACAGGTATCCGATGGTCGCGGCAGGCGGGCTCACCAGCAGCGTGCCCTCCGCGGCACTGCCCAGGCCGGCGAGGATGCGCAGCAAGGTGGACTTGCCGGCACCGTTGGCGCCGACCAGCCCGATCACGTCGCCAGCGGCGACGACGACGTCCAGCCCCGAGAACAGGACACGGTCACCGTGCCCCGCCGCGAGACCTTTGGCGACGAGTGTTGCGGTCATCAGGATGCGATTACCTCGAAGACAGGACCAACTGACAGGACTGGATCACCGTACCGCCGCCTCGGACAAGACCCCCACGTCTGGCGTCAATCTCCCGTGCCGGCCACGACGGTCCGGGACGACCCACGGTCATGACGTGTTCGAGCCTGAATGTTCCTGAACGTGTCGGTTCGAATTCTGGTGTCTCGTTGTCGTTTCCGTTACCGATGTACCCAGACGACATCAGCCTTGATGTCCGGACCAGTGGCGCTAAGTTCAGGGATTGGACATTTCATGACACGGACTACGTCGTCCGATGGTTACGTATCAGGACCATCGCGGAGCAATCGGTCGTTGCGCGGGTTGCTGATCGCCCTGGTGACCGTGCTGACAGCGCTGGGTAGCACCGTCGTCATCTCGTCCCCGGCCACCGCGGCCACCCGCCAGTTCCGAGGCATGAACTGGGCGGTGCTGGGAGACAACTTCAGCACCGGCCCGCTCGTCCTGCATGGCCTGAGCTCGTCCGACAGCAATGCGACAGTGCGTGCCAAGGCCAACGCCCTCTACGACGACATGGCCACCATGGGCGTCAACACCGTCCGGCTGCCGATCAACACCCACACGGTGGGGACGACGTGGTGGAACGCCTACCGCGGCACCATCGACGCCGCCACCGCCCGTGGGTTCAAGGTCATCCTCGCCTATTGGGAGGACGGCGCCGCCTCCGGTGGCAGGATCACGAACCTCGCCGCGTGGAACACGATGTGGTCCAGTGTGACCAACATGTACGGCTCGAACACCAACGTCTACTTCGAGCCGATGAACGAGCCACACGGCTACAGCTCGGCGGAGTGGCGCGACGTCGCGGCCAACTGGCTCAGCTACCACTACTCGGCCGTGCCCGGCCGGGTGCTCATCGGCGGCACCGGCTACAGCCAGGACCTGCGGGACGTCTGCAACGACAGTCGCTTCAACTCGACACTGCTCTCCTTCCACCACTACGCCTTCTTCTACAGCGCGATGACCTACGACGCCTTCCGAAGCCACATCCAGACCCGCCTCGGAAACTGCGCCTCCCGCGCGGTCGCGACCGAGTTCGGCGCGCCCATGGACAACGGCCTCAACTACGGCGACGCGAACAGCACCGACAACTTCGTGCGCCACATCCGCGCCATGGCCCAGGTGATGCGTGACAACCAGATGGGCGGCACGTACTGGCCGGCTCTCGGCGGCAAGCCCACCGGCAGTTCCGGCTACGACTGGTACTCGATGTTCTCCCTCAGCGGCAGCGGCACCGACCTCAACCTGACCATCCGCAACACCTCCGGTGCTGACCGGATCCGGTATGCCTGGGGCGACACCATCGGCAGCCCCACGACACCTCCGCCATCATCGGGAACGTTCTACCGGATCAACGTGCGCCACAGCGGCAAGGCGATGGACGTCCAATCACCGAACACCGAAAACGGTGCGCGCGTCGGCCAGTACACGTACGGCGGCAGTGCGTGGCAGCAGTGGCAGTTCCAGGACGCCGGCAGCGGATACTGGCGCGTCATCAGCCGGCACAGCGGAAAGTGCCTTGACGTGGTGAGCGCTTCAACCGCCGACGGCGCCGAGCTCATCCAGTACACGTGTGGCACCGGCACCAACCAGCAGTTTCAGATGGTCGCCAATGGCAGCTACTTCCAGCTCCGGGCACGACACAGCAACAAATGCGTGGACGTACCCTCCGCGTCGACCGCGGACGGCGTGATCCTCAAGCAGTATCCGTGCAACACCGGCACCAACCAGCAGTGGTCGCGCACGGCCGTCTAACGGCAGCCCGTCGAGCAGAAGGAGGAACCGGTGGCGCCGGTCCCCGGCGACACCGGGGCCGCATGCAGGCAGGTCTTCCGAAGTGGTCCGGAGCTACAGGTCGCGCCGGGCGTACAACCGTACGGAAACCGCGGTGGAGGCAGTTCCGAGGGCGCCGAGGATCGCGAACGCGGCGAGGGCGAGCCATATGAGGTTCGCGTCGCTGAGCCACGACAGCAGCGCGGAGCGGACATCGGGGACCGCCGATACGAGGAAGACAGCGGTCAGGATGATGGCGTGAAGGGCGGCGACGACGACGCGGACTGGGCCTGGGCCGGTCCCGAAGTAGGCGGGCAACCCGACGGCGAGAAGGATGATGACGAGCGCGACGGTGCCCGCGGTGAGGGCGGCGGCGATCGCCCAGTCGAAGGCGGCGCCGAAGGCTAGCGCGACGACCGGAGCCAGGATGACCCCTGCGATGGTGAAGGCGATCAGCAGCAGCAGACAGGTCGCGTAGCGGCCAGCGACGACCTGGCTGCGCCGGATGCCGAGCGCGGTGTAGAGGGTGTCGAGGCGACCGCGTTCGTCGTTGGCGAACAGGGACGACGGGGCGCTGAGGACCGCTAAGCCGGATATCGCGGGGATCAGCAGGTACGGGCCGAGGAAGAGCAGGAACGGGACGACGACGATACCCACGGGGATGATCATGTATTTCGCGTTGGGCCGGATGGATCGCAGGTCCAGGCCGACGAATCGGGCGATGTCGCGCATGTCAGTGCTCCTCGTCGTTGCGCCGCTCGTGGTGGACGACGACCTGCTCGATCGTCGGGGTCTCCAGATGGATGCCCGGGCCGAACGCGGCGGAGTCGGCGGTCCGGATGATGCCGTCGAAGCTGGCCTGGCCGCGGCGAAGGCCCCGGATCAGCGGCGCGGTCTCCGCGGTGAGGTCCTCCAACGCCCCCTTGACGTAGGCGAAGTCCTCGACGAGCTCGTCGAGCGCGCCCGAGTAGACGATCTGGCCACGATGGACGAACACGAGGTAGTCGGCGAAGTGCTCCAGGTCGCTGGTGATGTGCGTGGAGAACAGCAGCGACGCATCCTCCCGGCGCATGTGCTCGCGCAGCAGGTCGACAAGGTCGGCCCGCGCCGCCGGGTCAAGGCCGCTGGTGGGCTCGTCCAGGATCAGCAGATCGGGATGGTTTCCCATCGCCAGCGCGATCATCAGCTTGTTTCCCTCGCCGCGTGACAGCTCCTTCACCCGTACGTCGGCACGCAGCCCGAACCGGCGACACAGCCGGTCGAACCAGTCCTGATCCCAACCGGGTCGGGACGCGGCATAGACCGCCGCAGCGTCGCGGATGCGCCATTGCGGATACACGAACGGCTGGTCGAACGCGATCCCGACCTCGGCCATCGGCGGCATCGCGATGCTCCCCGCGTCCGCGCGGATGAGACCGAGCAGCGTGCGCAGCGTTGTCGTCTTGCCCGAGCCGTTGGCCCCGACCATCCCGGTGACGAATCCCCGCGGAACGCGAAGGTCCAGCGGGCCGAGCGTGAAGTCCCCGCGGCGCTTCACGAGCCCGACGGCTTCCACCACGTGCTCTGTCGTGTTCATCGTTTCCACTCCTCCGCGAGCATCGCGGTCAGCTCCTCCAGCGAGACCAGCCCGGTGTCCCGGGTACGAGCGACGATCTGCCGCAAACCCGTCCGCGCCCGCTCCAGCGAACTCCGGCGGGCCTCGTCCGGGTCGATCTGCGCGACGAACGAGCCCTTGCCCGGCACGTTCACGATCAGGCCCTCGGCGGCCAGGTCGTTGTATGCCCGCGTCGTCGTGATCAGGCTGACCCGCAACTCCCCGGCCAGCGCGCGCAACGACGGCAGCGCCGCCCCCGCCGCGAGCTCCCCGGCCATGATCTGCTGCCGAACCTGCTCCACGATCTGCTCATACAGCGGCACCCCGGATGCCGGCGAGACGATGACACGCATTCGCGAAGCCTCCGCATATCTACTGTCTATGTGCAGTATAGACAGCAGACGGCGCTTAGAGTCAACAGGCAGCCGTGGCGCCGTAGACGTGCGCCGGGGTCTGACCGCGGGGGCGGACACCAGATCGGCTATCAGGTTGTCGCGGGCCGCACGGGTATCTCCAGGACCGTCGCGACGGCGTGGTCGGCGTCGACCAGGTGCTCCTCCAGAGTGGGACCGGCGACGGTCATTCCACGACGGCGCAGCCAGTCGAACAGGTCGAGGCCGGCGCGGACCACTCCTGTCGCCGGTGGGACGACGGCTCGCACCACCGTACGGGCGGGCAGGTCGAGCCGTTCGCCTCCGCGGTCAGCGGTGACGGCCACGACGAAGTTTCCGGTGGGTTGCCCGCTGAGCCAGGTGAGCAGGGTCATCGGCGGTGGCGGGCACAGGGCGGCCAGCGCGGACGGGTGGGCGATCGACAGGTGGCGCACGTGCAGGCGGCGCGCGCCGACCGTGGCCTTTTGGGGCAGGACGGAAGTCGGTGTGGTGAGCCGGTCCTCGACCACGGCCACGGCTGCGGCCTTGGCCGCGATGTCGCGGCGAAGGGCGGCCACGGTTTCGGCCAGGGCCTGCTGTAGGTGCGTGTCGGGGGCGTCGAGGACGTCGGCGATCTGGCGTAGTGACAGGCCGAGGTGCTGTAGTCCTCGGATGCGTTCGAGGCGGGCCAGTTCGGTCACCCCGTACCACCGGTAGCGGGTGGCGCTGTCCACTGTGGCGGGAACCAGTAGACCGATCTTGTCGTAGTGGCGCAGGGTGCGTTCGGATACCCCCACCATCCACGCCAGCTCCCCGATCCGCCACACGCCGCCTTCCTCCTGTCTTGACCTTCTCCCTGTGTCAGGGTTTTAGCGTGCCGCCATGAGTTGCGCTGACCGTCGCTCGGCGGCCCGGCTGACGGGCATGCTGCTGTTGATTTCGTTGTTGGCCATGCTCGCTGGCGTGGCCGTCGTCGTGCCATCGGGGTTGACCCTGAATCCGGCCGATCCCGGCGCCGTGTTGGCGGTGGTGAACGCCCGGGTCGCGTGGCATCTGATCGGGTTGGGTCTCGATGTCGTCGGCTGGCTCGCCCTACTCGCGGCCGGGCTCGCGATGACCGCCCGCCCCACCGGCCCCAGGTCGCACCTGGTGACGCTCGCCGGCGGGCTGCTGGCCTGCGCCGGCTTGGCGGGTCTGCTGCACGACGCCGGAAACCTCGCGTTGACCCAGTTGGCCGCCGATCCCACCGATCCGTCGACCGCCATCGTGGCCCGCGCAGTGCTCCTCACTGCCAAGTGGGCTGTCAACCTGGCCGGACTGCTCTGGGTCGCCGCGACCGTGACGACCGCGCTCGGCGTACCGCTGCCCACCGCGCTTCGCCGCACCGGCCTGATCGCCGCGGCCTCCGGCCTCGCCGCGGTTCTGCTGCCATGGACCACCGGGATCGACGGCCCGTCGGCAACGCTGGAACAGCTCGGCTACGGCCTGCACCTGCCGGTCATGCTTTGGTACGGCGTGCTGGGCTGGTACTGGTGGACGGCAGGGCGCCCCTTCCGGAACCCACCTGCGGCGGGCCTAGACGTCGTACGCGTCGGCGATGGCGTTTAGCACGGACGGTTCGAGCTGGTATGCGACCAGCAGGGAGTTTGTCCACTTGCCGGCCGCCAGGGCGGTCGCGGCGAGCCGCACGGCACGGGCCGTCTCGCCGGCGTCCGCGCATTCGGCCGCCAGCGCCGCCAGGGCCTGGCTCCGTTCATCGGGATCCGGGATCTTCTGGATCTGCACCTCGGCGGCCGCGAAGTCGGCAGTCGCCCCCGAGGTGAGGGCTCGTTGGGGCGGCTGGTTCATGCCCGCCGCGGCGAGGAGGTCCTCGCCCGCCTTGACCAGTTCCTTCGACTCGGCGGCGGCGCGCAGCAGCGCACCTGAGCGGAGGTGGTCGCCGGAGAGCGCGGCGACCGACGCGAGGTCCTCTGTCGCTTGGCGCCGTTCATGCTCGTTTCGGATCGACAACGCCAGACGTTCGATGGCTGCGAGCAGGCCGTGCTCGACGTCGACATGGCCGGCGAACACCAGGCGCCGGGCGAGAGCTGTCAACTCGGCGGTGACCCTGGGCACCGCCCAGGTGCGGTCGGAAAGGTCTTTGAGAGCGTCGACCGAGCGGGCTGCCTCGACACCGAGCGCGTACGCCCGGCCGTGGTCGCCCCCGGCGGCAGCCGAGTCCGCCAGAGCCGTCAAGGCCCTGGCGCGCTCGTGGTGCCCGGGAATCGGACGCACCACGCTGAGGGCCAAGTCGTGGTCTCCCTCGGCGGCGATGGCCAACGCGATCTCGCGCAACGCCTCGGCGTGGTAGTAGGAGGCGTTGATGGTGTGCGCCAGCGAGACGGCACTGGTCGAGTCACCGGCGACCGCGGTCGTACGAGCGAGCTCGACCATCACCTGGTCGCGGCTGTTAGGCCCGTGGATCTGCTCGGCGGCCGACCGGGCCGCACCGGCCATTGCCCGGGCGTGACGACCGTCGCCCGTGTCGATGGCGGCCACGGCGAGTTCGATCAGGGAGCGTGCCCGGATCTCGGGGTCGGTGATGCTGACGGCCGCCTTCTCCCCCACCGGGAGTTGCCGCGCCGCGACGGCCAGGCGCACGACCTCCCGGAGCGGTTCGTTGAGGGGCGCGAGGATCCGGGCGCGCGCGACGGGCTCGTCGGTTGAGGCCGCGGTCCGCTCGGCGGCGGCGGCCAGGTCTGCTGCCCGCCCGAAGTCGCGAGTGCGGGCCCATGCCGTCATCGCGCTGGCGTACGCGCTGACGCGGTCCGTGGGGTCCGAGATCGAACGGGCGATCGCCTCGCCCTTGGTCAGGATCGCGGCCGTGTCGCCGTGCGCTGTCCGGGCGGCGTACCCACACAGCTCGGCCACGACCAGGGCGAGCGCGCCGTCCCGTTCCAGGGCGGTCTGGATGCGCCGGGCGAACGCCTCCGCCCGTTCGGCGTCGCCCGCGGCGGCCGCCGCGCGCGCGACCTGACGCCACGCGGCCGGAACCAGCAGCGAATCGGTGACCTGCGCCGCGAGCGGCTCCGCCTGCCGGTAGTGGCCGAGGCCGGCCAGGACCGACACCAGGTCGACGATGGCCCTCCCGCGGCCCCAGCCTTCGGGGACGGCGCGGGCGTGCGGCTCGGCCGCGGCCGCGATGAGGCGGGCCCGGCCTGGATCGCTGGCCGCCAGCGCCCGGGCGAGGCCGGTCAACGCCGCAGCTTGTTCCATCGGGTTGGCGATCCGTCGTGCCACGTCCTCGGCCGCTGTGGCGAGACGCATGGCGTCGGCCTGTCGACCCTTGGCCCGCGCCAGCTCTGCCAGCCCGGTCAGCGCCTCGGCCTTTCGATCCGGCTCCGGGATGGCCCCGGCGATGCCTTCGCCATGGTCGAAACGGCCCAGACCCGCCATCACGGTCGCGGCCTGGGCCAGGACGGCGCAACGCTCGTCGCTTCTGGCGATCGCCACCGCGGCTGCCTTCACCTCCTCGGCCAGCGCGTCGACGAGGCTGTGGTTGCCGGCTGCGGCCGCGGCGCCGACCGTCTCGACGAGGGCGAGGCAGCGCACGCTCCCCGAGGTCGACTCGCGGGCCTGCGCCGCGGCGTCGTCCAGCCACCCGGATGCCCGGTCCGGCTGGCCCGCGGCAGCGGCCACGCGGACGAGTTGGACCAGGAGGCGGAGCCGGACCGGACGGCTGACGACGTCGGGAAGCAGCCGCGCGGCGGCGTCCGCCCACGCGGAGGCCTGGTCCGTCGCTCCGGCGTCGGCGCCCACCTGGGCCATCCCGGCCAAGGCCAGTGCCCTCGGCTCGGCTCGGTCGAGCGTGTCGGCCAGCGCCGCCGCCCGGTCGTACTCGCCCAGTCCGGCCGCGTCCACCGCCAGCGCGGTCACCGTGTCGCTCCGCGTGTGCGGCACCGGGATGGCTGCCGCTGTGGCGTCGGCCCGGGCCCGGTGGCCGAGGGAAGCGGAGACCTGTGCGAGCTCGGCCAGCGCGCCGCCCTGGCCGTACTGGTTGGGATTGGCGTTCGCGGCGGTCACGGCGGCGTCCAGAAGCTCAGCCACCGCTGGCGGCGGGGCTGCCCTGCCGACGGTACGCAGCAACGCGGTGAGCGCCTTCGCGACGAGGTTCACGTCATCGACGGCGTCGATCGCCTGGCGCACCTCGGCCACGGCCACCGGGCTGGTATGAACCCCGGCGCGCAGCACGCTGGTCAGCGCCACCGCCCGCCAGTACGGATCGCCGATGCTCCGGGCCACCGCCGCGCCCCGGGCCACGGCGCCGGCGTCGGTCAGCGCGCCGGCGACGTCGGCCAGTGCTCGTGCCGCCCAGTACGCGTCGGTGACGCGCCGCGCCACCTGCTCCGCGAGTTCGAATCGGCCGTGCCGCGCCGCCGTACGGGCCACTCGCGCGCTGGCCTCGGCGGCATGCCGCGGATCGGCGATGGTGTCCGCGATCGCCACCGCGCGTTCGTGCTCACCGAGCAGCGCCACGGCCTCCGCCAGGTCACGTTGGGCCTCGGCTCGGTCGCGGGGCGACGTGATGCCGCCGGCCGCCGCCTCGGCGATCGGGAGCAGCGCCGCCGCGTGGTCGGCGTCGACGGTGCCCGCCCAGGCGGTGAGCAGGTCGGTCATCGCGCGGGTCTGGCGTTCCGGGCTCGACATCCCCCGTACGAGGGCCTCGGCTCGGGCAGGCAGGTGAAGGCGGGCCCAGATCGCCGGCAACCGCACCGGGATGTTGGCGTTACGCATGGCCAGCTGGTCTCGGTGTACGGCGAGTGCGGCCGCCGCAGGGAGGTCCGGCGGCTCCGCGGCGAGCACCATGCCCTGCGCGATGCCGATCTCGGCGAACGCGTTCGCGTCACCGCCGGTGACGTCGAGCATCCGTTCGTGGCGCCGGCCGTCGGTCGCGTAGGAGACCAGCCGGTCGCGGTCGCGTTCGTCTTGCAGCATCCGGGAGTAGCCGCGCAGCAGGTACAAGGGCGTATGCGCCGGCCATCCGATCTGCCGGTAGTGGTCGGCCCAACCATGGATCCGGGCCCGGTACTCTCCGCGCAGCCGTGCCCCGAGCCGTTCGATGGCCTCCTGCCGAAGCGTCTCGTGCGCCAGCAGGAAGACACGGCGGGCGTCCCCACCCGTGGCATCGGCGCGGCCCGCGACGGTGCGCCCGAACAGGCCGCCCAACATACCGTCCAGCTCGAAGCGCGGATGCCCGGTCAACTCCTCGAGCTCGTCCAGGCTCAGGCCGCCGCCGCAGGCGGTGATCAGTCCCAGCACGTCCCGGTGCGCCGGCGGGCCGGCCAGCAACTCGGTCAACTCGAGCCGGGCCCGGTCCGCCACCTCCAGCGCGTACGGCGATGGGTCCAGCTTCCGGATCCGGCACCGGCGCAACGGGTGGTCGGCCGGTACGTCGTTCGGGATTGGCGGGTTCGGGCGGCCAGAGACGATTACCCGCAGCCCGCCGTCCACCGACTTGGGTAGCAGCGAAGCGATGCTCGGCAGGCCCGAGCCCGGCGCCGTCCCACGGTCCTCGTCGAGGCCGTCGACTACGAGCACCAGGCGGCGACCGGCCGCGGCGGCCCGCGCGGATGCGGTGCGCAACAACGCCCGGCGCTGGCCATCTCGCGCGGACGGGGTCAGCACGGGCGGCAACGTCTCACCAGACAACAGCGCCAACTGCTCCAACAGCGCATCGGTGAACGCGGCGCTGTCGCCCTGCGCGGCCAGCCGGGCGGTGACGAAGAACGAGAGGACGTCAACGCCTGGCGGCGGGTTGAGCACGAACGTCGACATCAGCGCCGACTTGCCGGCCCAGGGACCGGCCTGCCACCAGACGTACGGCTCGTCGCCGAGGCAGAACGCGGCCAGCTCCGCCAATTCGGCGCCGCGCTCGACCAACCCGCCGGCCGGGGCGATGTCGCGTACCTGCTCGACGTAACCGGATCGGGTCAGCCAGCCGGCCGGAGGTGGCACCGCGTCCGGCAACCGCGCCGGGTCGGCGAGGCCGAGCAGCCTCGCGAACAGCTGCGGCGCCGGTGCCAGCGCGAGGCAGCGGTCGATCCGGGTCGCGCTGAGCCGGCCCAGCCCTTCCCTGCGGTGATGCTCGGCGACGACGCCGACGATGCGGTTGTCCGCCCAAACCGCCGCGCCGGACATCGCCTCCCACGGGGACACGTCCTGATCGGGATCTTCGGCCGGCGCGGGCACAGTGATCTCCAGCGTGCCCCCACGCCGGTTGGACAGCACCGATACGGTGCCGTGGGCCGAATGGAGCTCCCGGTGGATCCGGCCATCGGACCGGCGGCGTTGCTTCCAGCGCGGAAACCCGGCCAGGCGTACGTCGAGCACCGCGTCCCGGTCGCCGAGTCCGGCGTACTCGACGGTGTCCACCAAGGCGTGCTCTGCCGGCGGGTCGATGGCCAACACGGCGACGTCCGCCTCGTCCAGGCCACACGCGACGGTCGCCGATGCCGTCCACTGGGTGGGCCGGTCGGCGTCGAACCTGACCTGGATCGTCTCGGCATCCGCCACAAGGTGGGCGGCGGTGAGCACCGTCGTACCCGTCACCCGGTATCCGGAGCCGCGCCGCTGCGGCCGGCCCCGAAGGGTGACGATCACCTCGGCGATGCGGCCCGGATCCAGACCACGCGTCGGCGCGAACGAGAGTGCTGCGATGCCCGTCATAGCTCGATCCGTCCGGGCGGCCTCAGTCCTCGCCCGGCAGCGCGTCTCCGCCGATCACGGCTGGCCTGTCCGGCTCGTCCGGCCGTATCGGGCGCATGGACAGCCGGATCGTCTGCGTGGACGTGGCCGCGCGCTTGGCCGTGGTGCCGGCATCGAGCACCCACAGGCGCGCCTTCACGCCGGGCTCCCTGGACCGCTCCACCGCGACGCTCAACTCCAGCTCGACAGACTCGGCGACGAACCGGATGTCGCTGTGCTCGCCGGCCCACATCGCCCGGCTGAGGTCATGACGCAGCTGCCAGATCAGATCCGCCAGCTCAACCGCGTCATCCACCATCTGCTCCATTCCGGACAGTGCTTCGCGCCCATCATCGCGCCACCCCGGCACGGCCGGCATAGCGACAGTCCGCAATACGACAGGTTTCGAAGATCCGCCGTCGGGCCCGGAGCGCACTCAGGGCTGAGGCTGCCTGTGTGTAGAACCAAAGCGACGGTGCGCCGGCCATGGCCCGGCTCGGGCTGTCACAGGCTTGTGTGAGGATCGTCGCCGTGACTGGATGGATCTACAACGATCGTCCTGAGGGCGTCAGGTTCCTGGCCGAGCGGATCGCGGAGCCGGGTCGTGGGGATATCGAGGACGAGATCTGGGGCTGGATCGTGCGTGGCCAGGATGCCGCCGATGAGTTCGTGGATTTCTTCGACGTGGAGGAGCAGCGCCACGGGGCCACCGACGAGGAACTGCGGGCGGCCTTCATGAAGGCACTGGCCGCTCGGCGCCGGCAGCAGCGGGAGTGGGGTGAAGTGCGCGGCACCCTCCGAGGGCTGTCCGCTCGCTGATGCGTCCTCGCTGCCCTTCGGGCAGTTGGTCGGCGTGGCTGCGGACGTGCCGGCCGAGGGCAATCTCGAGGGCGGTGGCTGCGTCGCTTGGGCCCTCGACGTCGGTCACGGTCACGCGATGAAGCGCGGTGGCTGGCCGAAGCGACTCGGGAATGTGGGCGCCGTACTCCTGCACCCATACGACCTGCTCGCCGACTAACCTGAGGCCCGACTCGACGCTGGGTACAGGAGGGGGCCCGCCGACGGGTGGCCGGCTCGCCCCCGCCCCGGGTTCTCCGGCCGGGTCAAGGCTCGCCACAGGCGACCCCGAAGCGGCTCGGCCTTGGCGCGGCCGGAGGTTCTCGGGCAGCCGTCCCGGCGCCCGACCGAGGAGATCCCGCCGGGGTGACCGACCCTCCCCCGCGCCGCTGGCTGCGCGCGACCCGCGGACCATGTGCCGATCTTCAGACCATCAGGCCAGCGCGGTGAGCGCGCGCCGGGCGTAGGCGCGCACGTCGGCGTCGCCGTCGGCACTGGCGGCCGCCCGCAGCACCGCTGCCACGTCGTCGCGGTCAGCCCACCGCGCGAGCGCCTTCACCGCCGCTCGCCGCACATCGTGGTTGCGGTCCGCGACCGCGCGCAGCAGTGGCTCCACCGCGACGGCGGGGGCAGCCGCCAGGCCCGTCGCCGCCCCTTCGCGTACCTGCCACGCAGGATCGTCGAGCGCGGCCACGGCGACCTCGGTGAGCGTGCCCGCGCAGCCCACCGCGCCGGCGGCGGACAGCGCGGCCGCACGCACCAGAGGGTCGGGGTCGCGAGCCAGTCGCAGCAGGTCGGATACGCCGCTGGGCGAGCCGATACGCCCGAGCCCGTGCGCGACGGCGACGCGTACCGCGCGGGACGGGTCGGCGGCGGCGGTGGCGAGCGGACCCGCCGCGTCGAGCCGGACGAGGCCGCTGATCGCGGCGAGCCGGACGCTGGCGTCCGCGTCGGCGAGCCCGGTGGCGAAGTCGTCCACGGCGCCGGCGCCGGTCACCCGCAGCAGTTCGAGGACGACGGCGCGTACGGCCGGGTCGGGGCTCGCGCGGTGTGCGCGCAACGCGGGTGCCAGAGCGTCGGGCAGGACGTCGGCCAGTTCGCGCAGCGCGGCGACCGCCGCCGCCCGCACGCCAGCGGAGACGTCGGCGAGTACCCCGACCAGCGCCTCGGGCCCGCCATCCGGTGTGAACTCGGTGAGCACGGCGACGGCGGCGCGGCGTACACCGTCGTCCGGGTCGGACAGGTACGGCGCCACCTCGGCCAGGCTCGGCTGCTCCTCGGCCAGGCGCAGCACCGAGAGCAGCCGGCCGCTCGCGACCGGCCGCGGCCCCCTCGCCACGCCCTCCACAGCGGAGGCACTGACCGTGGTGAGCACCGGCTGCACCACCACGTGCGGCTCGAACGCCGCCGGTTGCGGCGCGAACTCCGGGACAGGCACCACGTAGGGTGCCACCGGGCGCCTCAGGAACTCCATCTTCCCGGCTGAGTCGCGGCGCAGGTTGAGGTGACAGAACCACTCGGCGTCATCGCGCTCCGGCAGGTCGGCCCGGTCGTGGTAGAGCCCCCAGCGGCTCTCCGCGCGCACCAGCGACGCACGGGCGGCCATCTCGGCGCAGTCCCGGATGAACGACACCTCCACGCAGCGCATCAGCTCGTGCGGCGTGCGTGCCCCGAGCGCCGCGATCTCGCCGCGCATCCGCTCGAACGACTCGATCGCGATGTGCAGCTTCGCCGCCGTCTTCGCCGGCGCGACGTAGTCGTTCACGAAGCGGCGCAGCTTGTACTCCACCTGCTGCTGCGGCAGGCCGTCCGGGTTGGACAGCGGCCGGTAGACCAGCGCGTGTGCCTCGGCGATCTGGTCCTCCGGAAGCGAAGCTGAGGGCTCGAAGGCGCCTGCGGCGTGCGTGCCGGCCAGCTCGCCGAAGACGAACGCACCGATCATGTAGTTGTGCGGCACACAGGCGAGGTCGCCGGCGGCGTACAGGCCTGGCACCGTCGTGGCGCCGTGCTGGTCGACCCACACGCCTGACGCCGAGTGCCCGCCGCACAGCCCGATCTCGGAGATGTGCATCTCCACGTCGTGGGTGCGGTAATCGTGCCCCCGCCCAGAGTGGAACGTGCCGCGGGTGGGGCGCTCGGTGGTGTGCAGGATGTTCTCCAGCGCGCTGATCGTCTCGTCCGGCAGGTGGGTCAGCTTGAGGTAGATGGGGCCGCGAGCGGAGGCGATCTCCCGGGCGACCTCGGCCATCATCTGCCCGGACCAGTAGTCGCAGTCGACAAACCGCTCGCCCCGGTTGTTGACCTGGTAGCCGCCGAACGGGTTGGCGACGTACGCGCACGCTGGCCCGTTGTAGTCCTTGATGAGCGGGTTGATCTGGAAGCACTCGATGCCGGAGAGCTCGGCGCCGGCGTGGTACGCCATCGCGTAACCGTCTCCGGCGTTGGTCGGGTTCTCGTACGTGCCGTACAGGTAGCCGCTGGCCGGCAGGCCCAACCTTCCACAGGCGCCGGTCGCGAGGATGACCGCGCCCGCGGCTACCGTCACGAACTCGCCCGTGCGGGTATGCAGGCCGGCCACTCCCACCGCCCGCCCGTCCCGGGTGAGAACACGCACGGGCATGACGCGGTTTTCGATGCGGATCCGCTCGCGCATGCGGCGCTCGCGCAGCACCCGGTAGAGCACCTTCTTGATGTCCCGCCCCTCGGGCATGGGCAGCACGTAGCTGCCGGAGCGGTGCACGCGGCGGACCGCGTACTCGCCGTACTCGTCCTTCTCGAACTTGACGCCGTATCGCTCAAGCCGGCGCACCATGTCGTACCCGCGCGTGGCGGTCTGGTAGACGGTGTGCTGGTTGACGATGCCGTCGTTGGCGCGGGTGATCTCCGCGACGTACTCCTCCGGGGTGGCCTTGCCAGGGATCACGGCGTTGTTGACGCCATCCATGCCCATGGCCAACGCCCCGGAGTGGCGCACGTGTGCCTTCTCCAGCAGGAGCACCCGCGCACCGGCCTCGGCCGCGGCGATGGCCGCCATTGTGCCGGCGGTGCCTCCGCCCACCACGAGCACGTCGCAGCTCAGCTCCAGCCGGTCGGTCAGCGAGGGAGTGAACAATGGAGACACCCTTCAGGACAGTGCGGCCAGGACGCGGTTGCGCGCCGCCGCCACCTCCGGCGCGTCGCGGGCATCCATGTCACGCGGGTACGGGACGTCGACGAGTTCGCGTACGCCGTCCGGGGCCAGCACGGCCACCCGGTCGCCGAGTAGTACGGCCTCGTCGACATCGTGGGTGACGAAGACGACGGTGGCCGGCGTGGTGGCGAGCACGTCGACCAGCAGCCGCTGCATCGCGGCGCGGGTGTGTGCGTCGAGGGCGCCGAACGGCTCGTCCATCAGCACCGCCCGGGGCGAGCCGGCGAGCGTACGGGCGAGTTGCACCCGCTGCCGCATGCCGCCGGAGAGCTGGCCGGGCAGACGCCGTTCCTGACCGGCGAGGCCGACCCGGGCCAGCCAGTCGTCCGCGCGAGCGCGGCGCTCGGCCCGGGCAGTGCCGCGGATGGCCAGCGGCAGCTCGACGTTGCGGCGCGCGGTGCGCCATGGCAGCAGGGCGTCGTCCTGGAAGACCAGGGCCCGGTCGGATGACGGGCCGCGCACGGGTACGCCGTCGGCGAGGATCGTGCCGGCCCGGGGCGGCAGCAGGCCGGCGAGCGCGCGCAGCACGGTCGACTTGCCGCACCCGGATGCCCCGGCCACGACGAGGACCTCGCCGGGCTTGACGTCGAGGTCGAGCCCACGCACGACCGGCCCGCGATCGTAGCCGAGGTCGACGGCGTCCATCCGTAGCGGGATCATCGCGACCGCCTCCGGTCGCGCGCCGGCAGCCAGCGGGTGGCCCGCCGCCCGGCGAGTTCCACGAGGCCGGACGTGACCCACCCGAGGACGCCGATGGTGGCCATGCCGACCAGGACCCCGGGGTAGTCGACGATCGTGTAGGACTGCCAGGTGCGGTAGCCGATGCCGAAGTCACCGGAGATCATCTCGGCGGAGATGACGCAGATCCAGGCGACGCCCATGCCGACCGAGAGGCCGCCGAAGACGCCGGGCAGGATGCCCGGCAGCACCACGTTGAGCAGCACCCGGCCGCGGCTGCCGCCCATGGTGCGCACCGCGTCCTCCCACACCATCGGCAGTGCGCGCACGGCGTGCCGGGTGCTGACCAGGATCGGATAGAACGCGGCGGTGAACGTGATGAACACGATGCCCTGCTCGTTGGTGGGGAACAGCAGGATCGCCACCGGCACCAGCGCGATCGCTGGGATCGGGCGGAGCACTTCGAACAGCGGCTGCGCCAGGTCGGCCAGGACGCGGGAGCGGGCCACGGCGATGCCGGTCGCGACGCCCGCGATGGTGGCCAGGGCGAAGCCGGACAGGATGCGGACGAGGCTCTGCGCGATGTCCAGGTAGTACTGTCCACTCGCGAGGTGGTGGCCGAGCGAGTCGGCGAGCTCGGTGAGCGTGGGCAGCCGGTCGAAGCGGACGCCGAGGTTGACGTCAGCGGCGGTGACCCACTGCCACAGGGCGAGCGCCGCCGCCAGCGAACCGCCGCGCACCAGCCACCGTAGCCAGGTCGGATACCGCCGGCGGGCGGGCCCGGGTGCCGGGCGGCTGGGCGCCTCCTCGGCGGTGCCGGCCAGTGTGAGCGTGCTCATGCCGACCGCACCGCCTCGCCGTAGGGTACGACCGCTGCGCCCGTGTGGGAGTCCACGTAGGACGCGGCGGCCGAGGCGGTGGCGAAGGGCTTGAGCCGCTCCCCCTCCGGTGCCTTCGGATCCCGCACCCACACCGACTTGTCCGCGAACCACCGGGTGCCGGTGGTGGCGTCCGGCACGTACACCGCCCGAGGGGCGGTGCCCAAGGCCCGCACCGCGCGGAGGGCGCAGGTTGGTGTGGCCGCCGGTTGGGTCGCTTCGGCACCGGCCGGCCACACCTCGCTGGCGAGCGCGGAGTCTTCCACCGGCCGGCCGCACGCCTTGTCGGTACCGGTGATGGCGGCGGGGTTGGTCGTGGTGGCCGAGTCGCGGTCCAGGTCGGCGCCGTACACGGCGCGCAGGTGGCTGTCGTCGACGAAGGCGGACAGGTCGACGTTCTGCAGTACCCCGATCGAGGTGAGGAACGGGATGTCCTGCTCCAAGGCCGCGCGCAGCACCGGCTTGAGCGTGAGGTCGAAGGTGGCGATGCCGTTGGGTCCGTTGTAGAGGTAGACGACCTCGGGTGGCAGGCCGGTGGCGTCGGCGACGATCCGCGCGGCGGCCAGGGGCTCCTTGTGGAGGTAGGTGGTGGCGTCGAGCTGGGCGCGGAGGAACGCCCGCACCACGTCTGTGTGGTCGGTGGCGTATCGCTCGCGGACGACCGTGCCGTGCAGGGTGGGCACGCCGAGCGCGCCACCGTCGTAGAGCAGGGTCGCCTGTCCACGGTGGACGAGCAGCCCGGGCCAGGCGACGAACTGGGAGAGCGCTGCCACCGCCCCCGACTCCAGGGCCGAGGCGCCGACCTGCGGCTGCTGGTTTTCCGTCTTGAAGTCTCGCTCGGGGTCGACGCCGGCCTTGCGGGCAGCCTGCACGAGCAGGCCGTGCCCGGCCGATCCGACACTGGTGGAGACGGTGCGTCCCGTCAAGTCGGCCAGGGAGCGGACCGGTGAGCCGGGTGCCACGACGATGCTGTTGAGGGCGCCCCGCACGTTGTACCCGGTGACGGCCACCAGCTTGGTGTGCGTCTCGGCGTCCTGCTGGCCGCGGGCGGCGTTGATGAGCAACGGGTAGTCGCCCATCGAGCCGATGTCTATCTTCCCGGCCATCATCTGGGCGGTGATGGGCGCTCCGGTGTCGTAGTCCTGCCACGTGACGGCGTACCGCTTGCCCGTCTGCCGACCCAGCTCCTCCAGGCGCTTCTCGAAGTACCCCTGTGCGCGCAGCAGCGTACCGGCGGTGACGGTGTTGATGGTCTTCGACTGGTATCCGACGACGACCCGTTCGGCGTCGGTGTCGGTGGCCCCCGCGACCGAGCAGCCGGCCGGGACGACCACGAGTATGGCGGCCAGCGCCGTGAAAGCGCGCACGCGATGCATTCCTCTCACCTCAGCAGGTAGGGCATGTTGATGGTCACGGCACCGGTCGGGCATCGGGCGGCACACGGCCCGCAGTACCAGCACTCGTCGACGTGCATGTACGCCTTGTCGGTCTGCGGGTCGATGGCGAGCGAGTCGAGCGGGCAGACGTCCACGCAGAGGGTGCAGCCGTCGATGCAGAGGCTTTCGTCGATCGTCACCGGTACGTCGACCCGGTGGTTCACCAGTGCCATGGCAGGAGCCTCCTCAGGTGGTCGCGGAGTCGCGGCGGAGCTGGCCGTGCATGGTGACCCGATCGCCCCGGAACCGGACCCACTCCAGGTCGACGGGACGGCCGTCGGCGAGGTGGGTGAGGCGTTCAACCATGAGCAGCGCGGCGCGGTCCACTGTGTCCAAAAGCGCGGCCGTGTGCCGGTCGGCGTTGACCGCCTCAACGGAGATGTCCGCAGCGCCCAGCGGCTGGCCGGCGGTCTGTTCGATGAGGACGAAGATGTCGCGGCGGGCGAGGTCCGCGTCCATGAGGGGCTCGCCTATGTCGCGGGGCAGGTAGGTCAGGTCGAGGGAGAGCGGGAGCCCGTCGAGGTGCCGGACCCGTTCGACGTACACGACCGGCTCCTCCGGCGCGAGCCGCAGCCGCCGCGCGACGGCCGAGGGCGCCCGGGCCAGCGCCACGGTCCGCACCTCGTTGGTGATCTCGCCATGCTCGTGCAGCGTCTCGGCCAGCCCCATCAGGCGATGCAGCCCGTGCGGGTACTTGCCGGTGACGACGGTGGTGCCGATGCCCGGCACCCGCTCGACCAGGCCCTCACCGACCAGGAGTGCCAGAGCCTCGCGGACCGTGTTGCGCGAGACGCCGAACTCCCGGCAGAGCTGGCCCTCGCGGGGCAGTTGCCCACGCGGGAACGCCGCGGCGAGCACCTGGTGGCGCAGCACGTCGGCGACCTGGCGGGCGCCGTCGGCGCGCCGCCGCCGCGCCTCGCTCAGTGTCAGACCCATCGCCCCTCCAGATGGCTCGATCGGACCCGGCCGGCCCGGTCCCGCGTACCCTATAAAGCAGGTGGGAATAGTGGGAAGAGAATCGGCGATGCGCCACCTCCGCGACCCACAAAAGCCGAGTTGACCTGCACAGATGCACACCTACCCCGACCATTGCGCCACATCCTCAGTCCACATTTCAGGACAGCACCGGGTTGTGGCGACCACCGGGCGCGGCGATAGGGGGTCACCACGACCGACGAGCCGAGGGAGGCCAACGCCGTCGACGCGGCGTTGGCGGCCGATGGCCAGGCCCGGGTCAGTTGGGCGCGCTCAGCGGCGGCTGACGGCGTGCGGGGACCAGGGCTGCCCTGCCGCACGGCACCGCGGCTGGCCCACTGGTCTGCCTCGCCGGACAGGTGCCCGTCGTCGGAAACGGCCCGGCCCTGGCGTTATGCCGCCCGGACCAGGCCGCGTGTTGTGGTGACCGATCGTTACAGGTTGGTGATGCTGACGCTGCCGAAGCCCGGTGCGCTGATGGTGAGCTTCGTCGCGTTCGCCGGCCGGAGCAGCGGCAACGTGACCCGGCCGGTCCCCTCGTGGGCCGGCAGCGTGGTGCTCCAGGTCCGAGGCTGGTTGTATGACCAGTCGGTGCCTGGAACGGTTACCCACACGTAGTAGTCCCAGCGGACGTCGAAGCGGGTCTCGCCAACGACATTGTCGTCGAACGCGATCATCCACTGCTTGGCCAAGGAATCGTAGGACGACACAATGTTCGTCACCACCGGCATGTTGTATGTCTTGCAGCCCAACTGGTGGTTGGGCAGCGGATTCGCGCCGGGCGGCGCCACGTTGATCGCCCAGGCGCAGACGGTGTGCGCACCGTGGCGGGACGGCACGAAGGCGTCGTAGCCGCGGTAGGCGCCAAAGCTTGGGTGCGCCGCGGCGACGTCGGGTCGATAGGTGTTGGCGGTCAGCGTCTGGGTGAAGACATCGTCGATGTAGATGTCGACCAGCAACGAGTTGCTGGTGTCGATATCGGCGGCCCAGCCGCGGACGCGGACGCCGTTACCGACGAACGACACCTCGTCGAGCGCGCCCCTGGCCGCGTGGTCGACCGGAACAGGGTCCGGGCCTTCCCCGCCCCCTCCCCAGCAGCTCGGCGGCGGTTCGGGCCGATCACACAGTGATGTTGCTTGAGCCGGTGCGGCGAGGATCGCGCTGGCGAACACCCCCGCCATAACCCCCGAGGCGAGACCAAGTAGGACCGATTTCATTCGCTGTCGCACGTAGACAGTCCTTTCCCCCACAGAGAACGTGCGACGAGGCTAGGAGCACACCGGCGGTCATGTCGTCAGCAACGGGACACCTCACCATCCGCCTAGATGACGACTGGTCCTCCCCCACACGACGGACGACCCGAGACCATGCTTTAGCGGCCCACCGGTTTGCGCCGGGGACGCCCAATCTGGCGGTACCCCTCTGCGGCCCCGTGGCTGTGTCGGTCTACGGACTCCCCAAGGCGAGCACGAGTCCGCGCACATCGCGTCGACCAGGCGCTGATCGGCTGCCTCGTCCAACGATCATCACCCGGCTTCGTCGCCCGGGTGACCGTCCAGAACACCAGCGGCAACGCCACCGCCGGCTGGCAGGTCGACTGGACGTGGCCCCATGGCCAGGCGCTCACCGCCATCTGGAGCGCGGCTGCCACGAGCACGGGCGGCACGGTGTCTGCGGCGAACACCGACTACAACGGCAGCCTGGCGGCCGGCGCGAGCACGACCTTCGGCTTCCTCGGCACGGGCGCTGCGCCCACCGACCTCACCCTTGCCTGCTCGCCTACCGCTTTGGCTGAGCAGTAGGAGTGGTCCGGTGTTCAGCAAGATCCCGGTGCGGCCGCCCTCGGGGCGGGCCGAAATGTTCGGACAGCCGGTGATCTCAAACCACGGTGGCTCGCCGCCCTGCCAAGGGTCGTGTCGGGCTTGGCAATCGTCCGTGGGCTTGTCGGAGCGCACGGCCGCCCGCGTAGACGCACACAACACCCCCGACGGTTGCCGCTTTGGCCATCGAGCCCGGATCGGCACCCGTTGACGCAAACTCGCGCCGGGACGACAGGGCGCTGCTGGTCCAAATTGGTGCTCGCGCGGAAATTGGTGCCGCCGCTGGGCCAGGTCGGTGATGCGGTCGGTGACTCGGCGGGACCGGACCCGTCCGGCGATGTCGAGTGCGTCGTGGCCGAGCTGGCTGGCGTGCTCGGGCTCTGCGGAGGAGGCGGTGGCGTAGAGGCTGGCGATCAGCGCGGTATGCAGGGCTCGAGTGCGTACGCTGCCCTCGCCCAGGTCCAGGGCCTGTTCGGCGTATCCGATGGCCTGTTTGGTGCGGCCGAGGTCGAGGAACTGCTGCTGGCAGGCGCGCAGCGCGTCGACGTCGGACAGGGTGACCCGCCGGCCCCCGCGATGTGACGCGTCCGGGTCGCGCGGGTCGAAATGCCAGCGCCAGCCAGCCTCGGCGGTCGCGGCCGGGATGAACGGGATCGAGCTGAGCGCGTCGTGCCGGGCCACCGCCCAATCAACTCACGGGAGTTGGGACAGGCTGGCCGAACGACGGTCAAACGATCTTCAAGCCAGGTCCCGATATCGGGAACCTGGCTTGTGACCTGCGGCGGAAGTGTGGGCGATACTGGGATCGAACCAGTGACCTCTTCGGTGTGAACGCTGGAAGTCCGCATGATCCAGTGTTGTTGAATGTCGTTCCGTGCGGTCGAGTGCGGCGCTGGTGACATCCAGCATGGTCGAAGTCGACCGCGCGGTACGGCGTCTGCTGACTTTCTGCTGACTCCCCTATTCCGCGCGGCTTCCGCTGTCGTGCGGCTGACCGCCCCGGGCGAAGGTACGGGGCGGCTTTCCGTGGCGGCGGCCTGCCGCGCGCAGTTCGCGGCGGTGGACGGGATCTCCTCGGTCGGGCAGGCTCGCCCCTGCCCGAGGTTCTCCGGCCGGGTCAAGGCTCGCCGAAGGCGACCGCGCAGCGGCTCGGCCTTGGCACGGCCGGAGGTTCTCGGCAGCCGTCCCGGTGCCCGACCGAGGAGATCCCGCCGAGTGACCGATCCTCCCTGATCTTCGAGGGAGGGCCGGGGTCTGGGGCGGAGCCCCGGTCACAGGTCGTCTGGATAGGCCAGCCTCAGCGCTGTGGCTCGCTCCAACTGACCCTGATGAAACTCCCAAAGATGTGGGCGAACGCTCTCAACAAACTCAGCGACGGTCATGTTTCGCTTACTGGGTAGCCGCGCCGAATGCTCCTGCTCGACAGACTTGTACCTCGCTGCGGCCCAAATGTACACCTCGCCGAGTACCGGAGACTCGAAGACGGTCAGCGCGTTGTCGTGGGTGATCACGTCGAGGACGCGCTCGATCACCGCCTTGAACTGAGAGACCGCAAGCGCCGGGTCACCGCTCGGGTCCCACTCGGTCTCCAAGGCGGAACGCATCTGCGCGGCGATCTGACGTTCAGGCGAATCCGAGCCGCCGGCATCCATGGCCGCATGGTGTCATGCGCCATCCAGCATCTGCGCGGTGCGCCGCGGGCGCCCGAGGACGGGCCGGAGGCCCGCCCGCAGGGCGATCCGCGAGCGCGCACCGTGCGCCGCGCTCGCGCGGCGCCTTGATCCAAAAGAGACGGAATCGGCAGACAAGACGCCGGCAAGTCCCTGGGCACCGAACATGCATCTGCGACGACAGTCGACCATCTGTTTAGAAGACGTCTTGACCATAACGGAGTGTCGTCCCTGTCGAGGCGCAACCTCGGTGGCGTCACGGTCGGTGGTGACGGACTGTCCGCTGTTGACCCCTGCTGACCGTTGGATCGGGCACGCAACGGGCACGATCGGTGATAGACGCTGGGCTCAGCCCGCCGCTGCCGAGAGGTTGACCGCGAACGCTCCGAGGACGGAGGTTGTGGCCAAAACTGCCAGCTTCAGAATCTTCATAGGCTTACCTCCCAGTCGGTCGATGCCCCAATCGAGAGCGATCGTGACGAGTGCGAAGAGCCAACCGGCGATCATGAACAAGAGCGACGGAACCCGCAGCTGCGGGCTCAGCCCAGCGTACCGCTCGTCATGCTACACAATGGCCCGAGCATTGGTGCATCTTGACCCCCAGTCAACGATCATGGCGGGATTGACCATGGCTCCATGTGCCGTGACCTGGATAAAGAAGTCCACTGGCGTCCACGGATGTCCCGTCAAGCTCTTCCCCGTTGTCACTCAGTTGGTCACCCACGACCCCTTGTCTGCGAGCGGTCGGCGGTCCCGGTCCGGCGTGCTCCGGTACATGCTCAAGCGCGTCAGCGGGCCTCGTCCAGGTCGTTATCACGTAAGATGCTGCGTGGTGATATCCATCGACCGATCACTCGGCGTATACCTCGGCGGCCCGTACGGAGCGCGCCCTCTACGGGTTCCCGTGGAGAGGTATCCCGACCGAGAGAAGGCGCGATGGAGGAACCCGAGGAAGAGGATCAACAGAGAACGACCCACCTCACTGAGGTGGTTCTAGTCTGCGAGACAGTGGTTGCACTCCAGCAGCTACTGACGAGCGAGGAGCCCGCCTTGATGGTCGGGCTCCTCCTGCTGATCTTCTGGCTTACGATGAGCGGCCACTCGCGTAAGCAGTAACAACCTCGCACCCGGGGCGTCGCTGCTCAGCGGCGCCCCGGACTCGACTTCGTGTAGTCCAGACTACACCAAACTTGTATAGCGCCTTTACGTTTGCGCCCTCAAAACGTATAGGCGCTATAGCAAGTGCGCGGCGCCGTTGCGGACCGCGACATCAGTACTCGCCGGGAAGCCATCCCGTCTGCCGTCGACCCGCACCGTTGGTGGAGCGGGCCGCCGCCCCGGGGCGCCACGTCAAGCGGGACCTTGACGGTCGGACGGCGGCTGGCGCTCCGGGCGGCGGTCTGCTCGGCTCGCCCGGGTTGATGGCAGAGGGGACGGCTAAGTGCCCACCCACGGACCGCGACCCGCCGACGGTCCTCCGGCATCCCGGAGCCGGAGCGCCCCCGCCGGAGGCGCAGTAAGCCCGACCACGACGGCGGCCGACCACGCCGACGATGCCCGCGCGGCGACCACGCCGCGCGTCCAGCTCGCCGGCCGGCTGCCGGCCCAGCAACACCACAACGAAACCCTCGGCTCTGTCGATCTTCGGCGGCCCCGAGGGTTTCGCTCTTCGCGCCAGCCGACGGGCGTTTGGCGTGCCCGGCCGCGTGCGACAGCTAAGCGGTCGGGTGCGCGCCCAGGCGGCGGCGCGAGCGGCCCGTTTCGGGCCGCCTTGAAGATTTACAGAAAGCTCTCACGGGACACGCCGATGTCTGTCCAGCCCGGCCCGTCCGATAACTCCACGGGCTCGATCAGCCTTTCGGCATTTCGGAACTGCTTGTCAGCGTTGGTGCGAGCGATAGATGCCGAGGTAGTAAGAAAGGGCGGTCAGGGAAGGACCATCGGTGATCTGTCCAGCTGCGGCCAGCTTTGGGACTTCCGGGAGCGGTATCCACTCGATGCGGGTCGACTCGGACTTGTCCACCGGTTCGCCGGTCGGGATGACTTCGGTTGCGAGGAACGCGTTGAAGCGCATGGTGCTGATGCCGCTCAGTGCGTTGTAGCTGGTGAGCGGCTCGATGCTCCGCGCTTCGTACCCGGTCTCCTCGCGGACTTCGCGAGCTGCTGCCTCCGCGAGGTCTTCGCCGGGGTCGGCCCAGCCGGCGGGGATCTCCCAGCCCCACGAGTCGGTGATGTGGCGGTGTCGCCAGAGCAGGAGCGTCCGGTCTTGGTCGACCACGACCGCGGTCACTGATGGTCGTGGGAACTTGAGGTTGTGGTGCTGGATGCGCTGGCCGTTGGGTAGCTCGACGTCATCGATCCACACTTCGACCCATGGGCTTTGGTAGGCCGCCTGGGTGCCGTGTACCAACCAGCGCATGGGCTCACTTTCCCTGGTCGAGGTCTCGGAGCGTGGCTAGGCGCGCGTCGAGCGCCTTGACCGCTGCGGTGTCTCGCCAGGTTCCCATGCGTGATCGCAGTTCGCGGGATCGCATCATGATCGGTCTCACGATCTGACCGTCCGCAATGTCGAGGGCGTCGGCGACCAGGGCGACTACCTCGTCGGGCTCCTGGTCGATGAGGCGGCAGGCGGCCATGTCGAGGGTCAGCAGGGCGCGGCCCTTGGCATCCGCGTACGGGCGTCGCTCGGTGGCGGCGCTGATGAGGGTCATCGCGCGGTCGGTGTCGCGCATCAGCAGGTACGTCGTGCCGGCGATGCCGTCGAGGCGGTCGCGGTCGAAGAAGTCGGTGCCGTTGCGCCTTGGCTCGGCCTGGTCGATGGTGGCGTACGCGGCTTCGAGTGATCCGGCGGCGGTCGTCGCGTTGCCGGCGGCCGCGTGTGCCCGGGCTCGTAGTGCGGCGATCCAGGCACGGCGTCGGGCGCTTGACTCGGAGTCCGCGAGGTCGGTTGCTCGGTCGAGCAGGCTCGCCGCTTCGTCGCCGTACCCCCGGAAGAAGGGGTCGATGCTCTGGAGCGCGAGGGACCATGCCGCGAGATCGTTGTTGCCCGCCTCGTCGGCCGCGACCCTGCTGACGTCGAAGTACTCAAGGGCGCGAGTCTGCCGGCCGAGGTCGACGCTCAGGTTGCCGGCGAGCCCGGACAGCGTCGCGATCACGTTGACGAGTCTGCGTTGGATCGACAGCGTCTGCCGTTCCGCCAGGGCGGCCTCTGCCCGCTGGAGTTCCTGGCGGATCGTCGGCCACATCACGGTTGGCGGCGTCGACGGATATCGCATGGCCTGCACCAACACCAGGCGCTCAAACCGATCCATGATCGCGGCGTCGATGGACGAGCGGGTCAGCGCTGCGGCCAGTGACCAAGGGTCCGGGTCGGCTTGATCACCGTCAGCGTCTATGGCCTGTGGTGTTGCGAGGCCGAGCATCTGGCGTCCCTGGTTGGGAATCTCCAGGCCGTCAGCGATGCGCTCCAGGACGGTGTACGCGGAGATCCGCCGTTGCCGCGGACCGGTGCTCATGATCGTGCTGATTTGGCCTTGAGGCATCCCCACGGCGGCGCCGATAATCGTCTGGCTTGCTCCGGTGTGCTGGCGCACGAGTCGAAACAGTCCCCCGATATCGCGGGCCGCCAGCGCTCGCTTGACCTCGTCGCGATCCCAGAACCCGGCTGGGATTTCCAGGCGCCCGGTCGAGCGTGGTGGCACGGCACCCCCTGATACGGAAGATGTGGGACCAACTTCGAGGCTACGCGTGCCATCGGCATCCGTCGAATACCTTGGACGTGATCACGTATTCGGCTCATGAACTCGGCGTTGCAGGCGGGGAGCGTATCGACTCGCCCCCTTGAGCGGCCCGAACGTCCATGGTGGCCGGTGGTCTGGTTGACCACCGGTCCCCTGTATCTACTGCTTGTATAGCGCCGCGTAATGGTTTGCTGCTGGCTGCCACGGGATTGTCGTTGGTATGACCGAGCCGAACGTGTCGGGCCAATGCCGTTCCTGTGAGGGGCGTGGTTGGCGGCTGTCCAGCATGCGGGGTGTGGTGCGGGCGGGTGAGTCGCGGGTGAGTTTGCGGCGGCGCCGTTGCCCGGACTGCGCCGGGGTGCCGGCGTCGGCGGGGTCGTAGGTCGGGCGCCGGGCGGGTGTCAAACGGTGTGTCGGGACATGGGGTTGCCGGTGGCCGCGATGTTGCCCTGGCCCGCTCCGGTGCCCTTTCAGGTCCGGGAATGTTGGGACGGTCCCGCCGTCCGACGGTGATGTAGGAGGAGAGGAGTGCGGTGCCGACGAAGCGCGAGCATTTTCATTATTCGGTTCGGGCTCAGTTTCTGGGCGAGCGGATGCGGATGATGCGGGAGGATCGGGGTTTGACGTTGAAGTACATCGCCTCCTACCTCGGCGTGGAGTTCTCCACCCTCGCCCGGTACGAACGCGCCGAGTGGCCCTTCCGGGCGGATCATGTGGCGGCGTTGTTGGACGTGTACGGGGTGTTCGAGGAACGCGAGCGTGAAGAGCTGGTGGCGCTGGCCCGGAACGCGTGGCGGGTGTGTCACTGGCAGGTGGCCGGGGTGAAGGATGTGGGGTCGGCGGGGATCAACGAGCTGCCGGTGATCGACCCGTGGTGGATCCAGTCCCGGGCGGAGGAGGTCTGCGTTTACGCGCCGGTGTTGGTGCCGCCGTTGGTGCAGTCGCGGGACTACGCCGAGGCGCTACTACGTTTCACGGATCCGCATCTGCCGGTGACGATGGCGGACCAGAAGGTCCGCCGGTTGCTGGAACGGCAGATGGTGTTGGACGCCAAGCCGCCGGTCCGGTTGACGGTGATCCTGGACGAGTCGATGCTGTCGCGTCGGCTGGGCGGTGCGGCGGTGTCGGTGGCGCAGTGGGAGCACCTGACCCGCGTGGTCGAGTCGCGGCCGCACGTGATGATCCTGGTCCTGCCGACGGTTGCCGCGATGCACGCCGGGATGGAGGGCGGGTTCACCGTGTGCCGGATGCGGGCGCCGTTTCCGCCGGTGGCGCTGCTGGACCAGTTGACCGGCAACGCCGTCCTGGAGGCCGAGGCCGCCCACCGGTACGACACGGCGTTCGACAAGCTGAAAGACGCCGCGCTGAGCCGGTCGGAGTCGATGGCCCTCATCAAGGCCGCCATCGAAGAACAGGGCGGCAGGTCGGAGCGTGCGGTGGCGGGGCGGGAGGCGGTCGCGGCATGACAACTGTTGCGTTCGACTCCGATGCCGCTCGGGCCGCGGTGACTATCGCCAGCCAGCAGATCGCCGCCTACGCCGACAAACACGCCATCACCATCACGCCGGCCCAGTGTGAGGACCTGGCAGAGGTGCTGGTGAGCCACTACCAGGCGTTCTTCGCCGGCGTCCGCTACGCCACCACGCAAAGGTCCACGCCCGAGCCGGGCCAGTAGCACAACCCGGAATGGTCTGCCGTCGCCCGCTCAAAGGGGCGGCGGCAGATCCGCATTTGAGGGCCGGTCACTGGATCGGTACTTCCTCGCCACACTCGTTTCCGGCTATGGTCTTGACAAGACGAGTGGTCGAGCTGATGAGGGGTGGTGCGCGGATGCCGATCGAGGTTGCGCCGCCAAAGTACGTGCTGGTGGTCAACGCGATCCAGCAACGGATCCAGGACGGCACCTACCCGCCGGGTAGTGCGATCCCGTCCGAAGCGCAGTTGACCGCCGAGTTCGACGCCTCCCGCCCGGTCATCGTCCGCGCGTTGGGCATCCTTCAGCAGGACGGCTGGATCGAGTCGCAGCAGGGCAAGGGCCGCTTCGTCCGCGCCCGCCCCGGCGCGGCCGCACGACGCGCACCGGAACACGTGGCCGGTTTGTTGGAGCTGGCCGAGGATGCCGGGGTGTCGGTGTTGCGGGTCGGGCCGGTGATGGCACCCAACCGGGCCGCGGTCGCGCTCGACCTGGACCCGCAAACGCCGGTCATCGCCCGCCGCCGCTTGGTCGTGGCCGAGGTCGGACCGGTCGAACTGTCCACGCTGTACGTGCCGGTCGAGCTGGCCGCGGGCACCGACATCGGTAGGCCGGAGCCTGTCACGGAGAGTGTGTTGCGGTATCTGGGGCAGCGCAAGGGTGTGCAGTTCGACCACGCCAGCGAACGGATCTCCGCCCGACCCCCGACCGTCGAGGAATCGGAGCTGTTGAAGATCGGCCGCCGGGACACCGTTCTCACGGCGCTGGTGACCGTGTTCGACATCGCCGGTAAGCCACAGCTCGCGGTGGACGCGGTCCTGCCCGCCAACCGGCATGAGTTGGAGGACTCGTTCCCGCTGCGCTAACCGGCGCAGAGTTTCTTTGAGATTCGTCGATCGACTTCCTTGACGGTCACCGATGCCTAGCTATGCTTGATGTCAACATGACAAGTCAAGTTGCCGCTTTGGTGGCAAGCTGGGAGGTTGATCAGTGGTTCCTCTGTCGTTGAAGGTTCCGGTCCCGTTCGACTACGTCTTCCCGCACGGCGCGCTCGGCCTCGGCGTGGACGCGCAGTTGGATTTCGACCGGCGTGGTCAGGCGGATGATCAGGCGCGGGACAAGGACTCCGGTGAGCGTGTCTGGGTCGTGCGGGTGATGGATCTGGACCCGGAGGCGGGGCGGTTCGGCCGGTCGACCGAGGTCAAGGTCAAGGTGATCGCGCCGCATCGTCCGGTGCTGCCCACGTCCACGGTGCCGGGCTATCCGCCTGCGGTGGCGTTCGACGGGCTGACGTTGACGCCCTATGTGGACTCGCAGCGGTGCAAGGCGACCGGCGGCTGTAAGGCGCGGATGGCGTACTCGTTG
Organism: Phytohabitans kaempferiae; assembly: GCF_042433955.1. Lineage (NCBI taxonomy): Bacteria > Bacillati > Actinomycetota > Actinomycetes > Micromonosporales > Micromonosporaceae > Phytohabitans > Phytohabitans kaempferiae. The sequence goes on from NZ_JBHLUH010000007.1 coordinate 72,584, forward strand.
CGCGCTACCGCTGTTCTGCCGGCTGCCGTGTCGGCCCCGGTTGCTTGATCGCAAGGACTGTTCGCGGGGCGGGTCTTCCTCCGCCAAGAAGCCGGCCCGCCCCGCCCCAACCCCTTGTTCCCCTCGTTTGGAAGGGAGGGCCGTGGTGCCCACCGTAATCCACGTCCTGCGGCAGTCGATGGGTCGTGGGGAGGTGTGGCGGCACTGCGAGATCTGCGACGACCTGGTCGCCATGCCACCGCACGCCACCACCTGCGACGCCTGCACGGTTGTCGCCACCCCCGCCTACGGCCTCCGACTCGTCAGCGACGCCGAGGGGTGGTCGTGATGGCCTCGTTCGCCGCTGAGTTGTCCGCGCTGCTGCGGACGATGCCCGGCCTCAACTCCTCGGACGGCGAGCGGGCCGACTGGTTCGACCGCAAAGCCGACCTGCTCCAGCGCATCGCCGCCACGGACGGCCACCTGTCGGCGGAAGCCGTCGAGCTGGCCGGGATCGCCCGGCAGCACGCCGCTGCACTGCGGGAGGGACGGTCATGAAGCTGCCTCGCCTGTTCCGCCGGTCCCGGCCAGTGCTGGTCGATGAGATCCGCTGCCCGCACTGCCGGCGTTGGGTCAAGCCCCGCCGCTTCGACCTGCAACACATGGCCTGCAAGACCTGCCGCCGCACCCTCGCCCGCCCGGGGTGGTGGGTGCTGTGACCGCACCCCGCATCACCACCGTCCATCGGCTCGCCGCACCGGGCATCCTGGCCGCCCGTGAGCTGTACACCGGCTGCCCCGTCGACGTGCTCCGAGTCGCCGCCCTGGTCGAGATCGCCGCAGCAGCAGCAACTCTCGCCCGCACCGTCGTGCGACTGCGTCACCTGGACCCGGCCTCGATCATGCCGCACGTCACCGACCCGACCGACCTACGGGCCGTGCTGGGCCGGGGACAGTGGTTGCCCACCATGACCGGCCACGTCCCCGCACCACCACACGACCGGCGGCCCGCTGCCTCAGTGTCGGCGTCGGTCCGTCGCCGGCAGGCAAGGCGGGCCAGTGCGACAGAACAGCTCCCGCCGCTGCCGGCCAGCGGCAACGGCTCAGGTGGTGGCCGCTGATGCCACTGATCAACGTCATCCCCGGGAACAAGATCCCCACCGCGCCCCTCAACGTCCGGATGCCGATGTGGCACATGCCCGGCTGGCTCCTACTCATCGTCTGGACCGTCCGCGGGCTGGCCCGCCTCGTCGTGCTGTCGGTGCGCTACTGGTGGCTGACCATGCCGGTCGGTGTGGCGGTGTGGTTTCGGGCCGAATACGGCTCGTTCGTCGTTCTCGGCCTGGTCCTCGTCATCACGGGCGGCTGCCTGGCCTGGTGGCGGCTGCATCCCGCGTCGTGGCTGCGGTTCGGCTGGCACCCGATCGTCGGCCGGTGGCGCAGGCTCTGGGTCTACCGGCGGCGGTGGGCGTCGGCGATGGCAACCTGCGGCTTGGCGACCGTGTTCGACGGCGACCGGTACATCCCCCGCCTCGGCCGCGTCCGCTCCAGCCGCTACGGCGACGAGGTCACCGTGCGGCTGCTGCCCGGTCAGATCCCCGACGACTGGGCAACCGCCGCCCCACGTCTGGCGTACACGTTCCGGCTCCGCGACGGACGCGCCTACGCGACCAGCAAACCGGACCGGGTCACGCTCCGGTTCCTACGACGCGACCCGCTCGCCGGACTCATCCAACCGCTACCGATCCCGGCCATGCCGGACTTCACCGCCCTGCCCCTCGGCGTCCGCGAAGACGGAGAAACCTACCGACTGCGGCTGACCGGCTCACAACTGCTCATCGCGGGGGCGACGAACTCGGGCAAGGGCTCGGTCATCTGGTCCCTGATCCGAGCCCTCGCCGGCGGCATCCGCTCGGGTCTCGTGGAGCTGTGGGTCTTCGACCCCAAAGGCGGCATGGAACTCGCCGCCGGACAACCACTGTTCACCCGGTTCGCCTACGAAGACCCCGACACCATGGCCGGCGTCCTGGAAGAAGCCGTCAAACGCATGCGCCAACGCGCCGCACGCCTACGCGGCATCACCCGCCAACACATCGCGACGCCGGGAGATCCCACGATCGTCATCGTCGTGGACGAGCTGGCCGCGCTCACCGCCTACATCACGGACCGGAAGGTCAAGGAACGCATCCGCGAAGCACTCGGCCTCCTGCTGTCCCAAGGGCGAGCGGTCGACGTCCACGTCATCGCCGCCCTCCAGGACCCGCGCAAAGAGGTGCTGCCGTTCCGCGATCTCTTCCCGACCCGCATTGGTCTGCGCCTGACGGAAAAGGAACAGGTGGACATGGTCCTGGGCGACGGCTCCCGCAACCGCGGCGCCCGCTGCGACCAAATCCCCGAAACCACCCCCGGCATCGGCTACGTCGCACTGGACGGGGTGCGGGAGCCGGTGCGAGTGCGGTTCTCCTACCTCACCGATACCGACATCGCCCAACTCGTCCGCGACTACGCACGCCCGGGAGGTGCCGCATGAACCGGGCCGAACGCGTCGAGGGCATGGTCCTGGTCCTCATCCTCCTCGTAGTCGGCGGGCTGGCCGGGGCGGCGTCGTTCACGCACGTGCACGACTGGACCATGTACAACTCGCCCGCTGGGACCGGGGACTGGTTCGGCTGGGCCAACGCCGCCATCTCCGAACTCATCCCCCTCGCCGCGCTGCTGACCATCCGACGCAGACGCCGGACCGGCGGCAGCATCGGCTACCCAATGTTCCTCCTCGTCGCCGCCGTGTGCCTGTCCCTGGCGGCACAACTCGCGGTCGCCAAACCCGGCCTATCCGGCTGGCTCCTCTCAGCCGTGCCAGCGCTGGCGTTCCTCGGCCTGTCCAAACTCGTCCTCACCGTCCCCGCCCCACCCTCCACACCAAACCCCGCCAGGACGGACGAGGACGGCGACCGTCCCGAGGCCGTACCCGCGCAGGTCAACCCCGAGGACGACCAAGACGGCGTCACCGTCGACCTCATCCAAACCGCCCGCCAAATCGCAGACGACCACCAGGCCGCGACCGGACGACCGATCACCCGCGACGAACTCCGCGCCGCCCTGCGCGTCGGCAACAGCACCGCATCGGAGCTACTGCGCCAGATCCGCCACGTCGGCCGATCGGCACTGGTGCCGGTGACCGGGTATCCGTCCCGCAACGGCGGCCAGCCAGATCAGGAGGTGCGCCCGTGACCGGTTGGTGGCATCTCCTCCAGACGCGGGGGACGCACGTGCTGGACGTACCTTGGGTCGCTCGCGCCGTACCGGGCGAAGTTCCGGCGGGCATCAGTCAGACTCAGGTCTCCGTTCGGGCCGCCAAGCACCACGTCGGCATCCGGGTCGTCCTGACCGTCATCCTCCCACCAGCACACCGGGCAGCACTCGAACCCGCCACGCTCGGCCAACGTGACGGAGCCACAGCACGGGCAGACATACGGACCACCCTCGGGTCCGCGCTGCACCGGGTCGTTACGCAACTCCACGGCAAAGAGCTTCACACGACCGTCAACGACTCGCGGGTGGTGGGCCGGTGACGCAACCTCACACCGTCGACCCACGACCCGGCTCCCGCGCCGCCCGCATGCGCCAACCACTCGCCAAAGACGCACTCCGGCTGCTCGCCGAACAACACGGCGTCTGTACCCGCCCCCTCGCCCTACGGCGCACCGACACACACACCGGCCTGACCGAGGTGGTCGAGGTGCCGTGCGGGGCGCGACTGGCCGCCAAATGCAAGCCCTGCGCCGAACGCAACCGACGCCTCCGCATCCAACAAATCCGCGAAGGCTGGCACCTGGCCGACGAACCCGCCATCCAACCCGACCGGCCCACCGGTGAGGTGTTGGAACTGATCCGGTACCGCGCGCACCTGGAATTCGCCCGCGAACAGCTCGCCTATGAACCGATGGCACCCGACGAGCGGGTTGCACAGATAGCCGACATCGATGGCGCCATAACGGAGATTGACGAGCACCTGGCGCAATCCGACCTGCGCGGGCACCTCACCCCACGCGACCGGGACGACCACCGGCCACGCCGCAAACGGTCGACCAAACGGCGGCAAGACTCCCCGGACCTGCCCCGCCTCCCGGTCGACAACCGGACCGTGGGCCGGGTCTACGCCGGCAGGACCGGCAAGACGCACCGGCCGTCGATGCTGGTCACGCTCACCCTCGACTCGCATGGGCCGGTGCACCAGCACATACGGCGCGGCGCCTACGTCCTGCCCTGCGAATGCGGGCAACGGCACAACCAGCGAGACGACGTGCTCGGTACGCCGATCGACCCCAACACCTACGACTACCGGCGGGCCGCGCTCGACGCCATCCACTTCGCCCGCGTCCTGGACCGCTGGTGGCAGAACCTACGCCGCGCGGCCGGATGGAACGTCCAATACGCCGGCGCCGTCGAGCTCCAACGCCGACTCGCGCCACATGCACACTTCGCGATCCGTGGCACCCTACCCCGCCGACTCCTCAAGCAGGTAGCCGCCGCCACCTACCACCAGGTGTGGTGGCCGGCCTTCGACCGACCGAAGTACACAGTGGACCGGCCGCCGGTATGGGACACCGACCAAGCCGCGTACGTCGACCCACGCACGAAGCAACCGCTACGGACCTGGGGCGAAGCGCTGGACGACCTGGAAGAGGCGGATGCGGAACCGGCCTACGTCGCCCGCCTCGGCCGGATCGACGCGCGCGGCATCGAAGCCGGCGGCAAAGACACCGAACGCGCCATCCGGTACGTCACGAAGTACGTCACCAAAGACCTGACCGAGCACGCCGCACCACAGTCCGACGCGCAGCGCGCGCACTTCGACCGACTCCACGCCGAGCTAGCCATCCTGCCGTGCTCGCCGACGTGCGCTAACTGGCTGCTCTACGGCATCCAGCCGGACGGCGTCAAGGCTGGCCTGACGCCTGGCCGCTGTTCCGGCAAGGTGCACCAGCGGGCCACCCTCGGCTTTACCGGACGGCGCGTGCTCGTCTCCCGGCAGTGGTCAGGCAAGACACTCGCCGACCATCGTGCGGATAACCGGGCGTGGATTCGGGCCATCCTCGGTGGCGGCCTGGCCGACACCGAGGACGAGGGCCAGGAGCACGCGGGCCGGTACAGCTTCGAGCTGGCCCGCCCAGACGACCCCGACATCCCACCACTCGAACACCGCATCCTGCGCGCCGTCTCCGCACGCATCCGATGGCGAACAGAGCTACACCAAGCCAGACAACGCCTTTCGGCAATCACGACTGCGACAGCAAGCCACGAGCGAGCGGAGCAGACCACATGACCCAGCGAAAGGAACGAATGACCAACGTCATCCCCCTCATTCCCCGCCAGACGCGCGGCGAAGCGACCCCGACCCGCGCGGTCTACACCGTCAAGGAGGCGGCACGCCTGCTGTCCATCTCGGTCAGCTCGGCGTACGCCCTGGTCCGCTCCGGCGGCATCCCCGCCGAACGGCTCGGGCGGCGCTGGGTCATCCCCCGCAACCGATTCCACGCCTGGCTCGACGGCGACAACGCTCCCGCGATCCAGGCGACCGGCACCGAACACACGAGAAAGGGTTGGTGAGCCATGGGCCACGTCGTGAAGACGCCGGCCGGCACCTACCGCGCGAACTGGCGGGACGACGCCGGCCGGCAGAAGGCGAAGACATTCCGCACCAAGAAGGAGGCGAACGCGTTCCTGGCCGACGTCGAGAGTGCGGTCAACAAGGGCGCGTACGTCGACCCGCACATCGGCAAGGTGAAGTTCGGCGAGTACGAGAGCCGATGGACCCCGTCACGGGTCCGCGAGCGCACCACGGCTGCCCGGGATGCCTCGATCATGCGCACACATGTCCTTCCCCGGTGGGGCGGTGTGCCGTTGGTGAAGATCGACCACACCGGGGTTCAGACCTGGGTCTCCGAGCTGGGCACCCGCCTCGCCCCGGCCTCCGTGGCGGAGTGCTTCCGGCTGCTTTCGGCAGTGCTGCGCAGTGCGGTGCGGGATCGGCTTATCGCGTTCAACCCGTGCGAAGGCGTCAAGGTCCCCCCGCCGCCGGAAGAAAGACACCGATGACCAGACCATCACGTTCGCGGAGCTGACCGAGCGGCTTCTTCCGGCAGTGCCCGACCGCTACCGCGCACTCGTGGCCCTGGCCGGCGGCACCGGACTCCGCTGGGGCGAATGCGTCGGCCTCCAGGCGAACGCGGTCAACTGGGGCGGCTGGGACGGCGCCTGCAAGGAGCACAAGGCAACGCACTGCCTGGCCTGCTTCGACACCTACGAGGTCACCGTCTCCGTCGTCAGGACCGCAGTGGAGGTGGCCGGCACGGTGAGCATGAAGCCCTTCCCGAAGTCGCGGGCGGGCCGGCGCGTCGTGCCGGTCCCCCGCTTCGCCGCCGAGCTGCTGGCCGCGCATCGTGAGGCGTTTCCCGGCGGCCCGGCCGGCGCGATCTTCGCCAACCAGAGCGGCGGGCCGATGCGGCGGACGCTCTTCCGGTCACGGGTCTGGCGGCCGGCGCTCGTCCGCGCCGGGCTCCTCGGCCGGGTGACCGAGCCGCGCCCGTTCAAGTTCCGGGCCACCTGGGCGGACGCGGACGGGGTCGAGTGGTCGGCGGAGTTCGCCACCGAGCGGGAAGCCGTCGCCCACGTCGTGAAGATGCACGCGGGCGGTCTTCGCTTCCACGACCTGCGACACTCTTACGCGACGTGGCTCGCCGACGCGGGCGTCCCGGTCAACAACCTCGCGAAGATCATGGGGCACGAGAAGCCGTCGACCACGCTCAACCTCTACGCCGACCACGCCCGCGAGGCTCAGAAGCGGGTGCGCCGGGCGTTCGCTGACGATTTGCTGATTTTGATCTCTAACGACGGCCAGGGCAACGAGAAACGGCCCTCAAACGAGGGCCGTTACCTGGGCACATAGATGTGGGCGATACTGGGATCGAACCAGTGACCTCTTCGGTGTGAACAAGGTCAAGATCCACTCGTCACCAGCACACACGCCGCGCTACCTGCATATATCGCTGGCCATCGTTGGTCTGATCGTGCTTGCTGGCGTTCTGTTTCAGAAGATCGTCTCCCAGATTTCTCCCAACCCGCGAGCGGGCTGGTGTTGGTGGTCGGCTGAGGCTTCCCGTCGCGCAGGCTTGCCCCGGCCGGGCCGCGCCCGCCTGGTCCAGGTGGAGCGCCCCACTGGACGTACGACCTGGACCAGGCGGGCGCGGTCTGGCTGCCTGTGGTGTGCGGCGGGCGAGCGGTGCGGCTGGGCATCCCGGAGCTGCCCGGGTCCAGGGCGGGTAGCCCTGGCCGCCGGAGGCCGGTCCCGGGTCGTAGGGCCGTATCGGACTGCGACACAACCCACTACGATGCGGTTCGTGGCTTGCGGTGATCAACGTCCGTTCCCGCGTGGGACTTTGCAGGCAGGAGCACCGTTGGACTTCTTCGATGTTGCGGGACGAATAGCAGACGTGACTGCCGTGCCGGGTCTCGTGACTGGCTTCGTCATTACGTACCGGCAACTAAGGAAAACTCGAACGGCCGCAGACGCCGCTCGCGACGCGGCCCATAATGCGCAAGCATCCATCGGTCGAAGCAACCTCCTGGTACTCATACCCCAACTTCAGCGTGTCGAAGAAGAGCTAGATCGAGCGGTGCGGCAAGGAGTTGAAGAGGTAGTCGTCTCTGCCCTTCAAGGTTGGCGGTGGCAGGCCGGTCAGGTGCGTGGCCTGCTAGAGGCCGGAAGACTGGGAAACCAGTCATTGCTAACAGACATTCAGCATTCGGTAACTGCCGCAGCGGTGGCGCAGCACAACCTACATGGGCCTTCAAAGAATCTGGTGTCAACCACCCACAAGGTCCGTCAAGCAATTGCGAAGGTGACTAACGAACTGGGCGCGGTTGCTACAGTCCAAGGCATTCAGGCGGGAGACAGCCATGTCAACGCATAGTACAGATGACCGCCTTATGCGCCTGTTGACGCTCCTTGTTGAGCAAACAAGGCGTGGCCTTATCCGTTGGGATCTACTGAGCAGCAGTACCGATGCACAGTCGTTCAGCACTGGCGGCCCTAGCTCGTCGGTCGTCGTTTGGAAGTTTGACCACCGCATTGATATGGAGATATACAACGCGAGCGGTAGCAAGGTACTTGAATTCTCCACTGATTACAGCCAGAAGAAGCCAAACACTTTGACGCAGACCCTATCGGAACTAGCCAGTTTGCTGAATGATCCGTCGCTTGATCCGATTCCGGTGCTGGACGACCTGATCCGCAACCTTGAGGACGAGAAACCGGGTAAAGAGTAAATCGTCCCGCTCGGCGGACTTCTTTCCACCATTCTGACACTTCGAGGGTGCTACGACCGCACCCGGGCCTTCTCCTGGTGACGATGCCCGGGGCTTCGTCGTGTCGGCCGGCAGTCCCGCCCACCGCTGCCGGCTCGCGCCGGGAGCGAAGCGGCAAGGCGCGACCGGCCGGCACAACCGCGTGGCAGCGGCCCGCAGGGCCGCCTTGAAGACGTACAGAAAGTTCTCACCGGGTGCGCTACGCGTCGCGTACGAATCGGCCGTGATCAGATGGGGATGACCGGGAAGCCGGGATATCCGTCCTGTTCGGCTGTGATGATGTAGAGGGCCTGTCCGTGGGCGATCGGTAGCGCGACGCAGGCGCGGGCAATGGTGCCGAGTAGGTCGGCGGCTGCGGCTATCTCGCGCCACTGGGTGCCGTCGAGCGGCAGCCATTCGGCGTCGGGGTGTTTGCCGAGGATGGTTAGCCGCGAGCGGGCCTCTTCGTCGGCGCCCTTGGCGGCCTCGACCAGGCACAGGACGGGTAGCCCGAAGCGGGCGCCCTCGTCGCTGAACTCCCCGATCAACTCGCCAACGGCTACGGACTTGGCGGCGTATGCGCGTATCGCGGTGGTGTCGAGCACCGCCCGGATGGTCACGCGGCGTCGAGCTGGCGTAGGAACGCGTTGCGCTGCTGCTCGCGGTCCTCTGCGGTCCAGCGCTCGTCGGCGGCGGCGAGTTCTGCCCGCATGTGTTCCCGGATCTGGTCGACCTGCTCCGGCGTGGCCTGCTCGTAGGTCAGGTCGCGTAGCTCGTCCGGCAGTGTCGGTACCGGGTGGGCGGAGCGGTCCGGGGTCGCCATACCTTCACCGTACCGGGTTTGTGGCATTCGCCGCCAACGCCGTGGTTCTGCCCGGTAACAAGTTTGGGTCGCTCCTGGGCGTACGCTGGTACACACCAGGTGAGCAGCGGAGGGACACAAGTGGGTGAGGTAACGGAGCGCGCCGAGAATGCCGTGCGGCAGCTTGTCGGCGAGCAGCTCGCGCCGGGTGACCGGCTGCCATCCGAGCGAACCCTCGTTGACGACCTCGGTGTGAGCCGGACGACGGTGCGCCTGGTGCTCCTCAAGCTGAGCGCTGAGGGCCTTGTACGGGCGGAGCACGGGCGCGGCTACTTCGTCAGTGAGAGGCCGGGCTAGCGGATCGCGCGTAGAGCCTCGCGGAATGCTTCGGTCGCAGCCTCGTCCGGGTAGCGGCGTTGAAGCTCGACGTCGAGTTCGCCCGCCACCATCATGAGCGAGGGCAGCGAACGGCGGGGAACATCCAACGCCTGGATGCCGTAATTGACGGCCTGCTCCAGTTCGCCGGCCCTCGCCGCGACGACAGCGAGGGTCAAGCGAGCCTCTGCCAGTCGCATTGGCCAACGCGCGGTGCCGTCCGGCGTGGTGCCGCCTGCGATGACTTCGGCGGCGTACCGGCCGGCGTTCTCGTTGTCGCCCGCGAGCCGGCTCGCGTCCATCGCGTAGAAGTCCCACTTCGCGGGGTCGACCACGAAGTGGTTATCCACTCGCGCGGGCACCGGCAGGCGGTCAAGGATGGTTCGTCCTCGCTCCAGGGCGGCGCGCATGCCCGGTACGTCACCCATCCGGGCACGGGACTTCGCCTCCTGGGCCGCGAGCTGGACGAGGACGCTGTGCCCTCGGTCGGCGGCCTGGCCGCCTTCGACCGCGTCGACCACGGCCGGGTACCGGCCCTGGGTCAGTGCGAACCAGGCCGACATCTCGAAGGACCAGCCGACGATCTCTGTGGCTCCGGCTTCGGCGCCGAGCTGGGCGGCCGCCGTTCGGGTCGCTTCGGCACCGGCACGCATGCCTAGGTCGTATTCGAGGCAGCCTACGAGCAGCGCGAGCCACCCGGCGGCCGTCAGCAGCTCGCGGTGTTGGTGCAGGCCCACCGGCTGTCGAAGGACCCTGGCGACCTCCCGGAGCCAGTCGTGAGCCTCAGTGCGAAGCTCCATGGCGTCGCGGTAGGAGTACTGGCAGCACAGCTCGTGAACCGTCGCATGGAGGGCGCTCAGCGAGCCTTCCGTGATATCGCTGGCTTGGATGCGGCGTAGTAGCTCGGTGGTCGCGGACGGCTTAGTGTCCCTCGCGGCGGCAATGTCGATGTGCGCGGCGGCGATGAGGTCGCCTCGGGCCTGTAGGGCGTCGTCACAACGGCGGGCCAGATCCTCGGAGGGTTGGCGCTGCCCGCTCTCGACCCGGGAGAGGTACCCCTTGTTGTAGTGGACCATGCGGCCAAGCTGGGACAGCGACAACCCACGCTGAGTCCGAAGCTCTCGGAGCATTCCGCCGAACATCGCCATATCCCCATCATCCGCGTTGCCACGTTGTCCCGTCGCCCTTGGCAACGACGCAACTCTGTCCGGTCCGTCACGCGCTCGGTTTCCTTGAGACGTAAGCGTAGATCGCCGGTTGAGCTGGCACTTCTACGACATTGACAACTGGTGTGTACCAGTTCCACAATCCTAACTGGTACACACCAGTTGTGCTATCGAGGTGAGGTGATCTCGTTGTTCGGAGGTAAGTTGTTCGGTCCCCGTCCGGGGATGGTCACGGTGGTTGAGCCGCCGGTGTCGGCGTCGTACGCGAGGAAGGCGCGGGTTGCGTTCTTCGCGGTGACGGCGGCGGTCGGTGTGCTGACTGCGGCGGTGGCGGCGGTGTTCGCGCATCCGGTGTTGGCTGTGGTGCTGGGTATCGCGGTCGGTCTGGTGTGCGGGGTTTCGGCGTCGTTGCTGGTGTTGGCGTGGCCGGTGCTGCGGGTGCTGTGGTGGTGGTCGTTCGAGGCCGTCGTCGTGGCGTTCGCGGTGTTGGTGCCGACGTTGGTGGCGGACGTGACGCATCCGGTTGTGGCGCTGGTGCTGCTGTTGGTCGTGGTTGGGGCGTGTGCCCTGGCCGGTCCGGTGCGGCGGCGGTTGGTGTCGTGGTCGTGGTGTGTGGTGGTCCGGCATCGGCTGCGGGTGTGTTTCGCCGAGGTGGTCCGCGCGGCCACGAAGACCCGTTCTGGGGCGTTGCCGCTGATTTTGTGGGCTCGTCCGACTCCGGCTGGTGAGCGGGTTTGGGTGTGGCTTCGCCCGGGTCTGGATCTGGTCGATCTGGAGGGCAAGACCGGGAAGGTCGCGGTTGCCTGCTGGGCGGGTGAGGCCCGGATCGTTCGCGCGTCGACGCGGTTCGCCGCGTTGGTGCGGGTGGATCTGACCCGGCGTGACCCCCTGGTCGCAACGATCGCGTCTCCGCTGGCCGGTCTGGTCGCGCACCTACGCGCCAACAGTGTTGCGGCTGTGCCGGTGTCACCGGCTGTGCCGCCGGTCGGCCTGGATTTGGCCGATGTTCCTGAGCCCGAGGTGGAGACGCGTGGGGGTCGACGGTGACCGCCCGCAGTGTTCTGCCCGGTGTCTGTGTGTCCGTTGTGGACGAAACCAATCAGTGAGGGAGTGAGCCGGTAGTGGCTAACGAAACGATCCTGACCGTGGTGGGGAACCTGACCGCCGATCCGGAGTTGCGGTTTACGCCGCAGGGTGTGGCGTTGGTGAAGTTCACCGTCGCTTCGACCCCGCGCACGTTCGACCGGGATTCCAACCAGTGGCGTGATGGTGAGCCGCTGTTTTTGACCTGCACGGCGTGGCGGGACATGGCCGAGAACATCGCCGAGTCCCTGACCCGGGGTACCCGGGTGGTGGTGTCCGGTCGGCTCAAGCTCTCCCGCTGGGAGACCCCGGAGGGTGAGAAGCGTTCGGCCTACGGCCTGGACGTGGATGAGGTGGGGCCGTCGCTGCGGTTCGCTCAGGCGAAGGTTTCCAAGATGTCCCGTAACCGGGCCTCGGACGGATTCACCCCGGATGAGGCGCCGGATGACGCCTGGTCGGTCGCCGCTCCCGCTTCGGCTGGGGCGCGTCATGGCTGAGCTGTCCGTGGCCACCTCGGACGCGGTCGTGACGGTCGTGTCGCGGGATGCGGAACTGATCCTGCGGCACGTGCTGTCCGGCGGTGAGCCGGGGTCGGACACGTCGTGGCGGGCGGAGCTGGTCGCGCTCGCGGCCGGCTACGACCAGACCGACGTGTCGGCGGTGTCCTACCGGCGGCCCGGCGGTGGTCGGTGATGCCGATGCTGGTCGCCACCACCCCCGGTGACGAGGTTGTGCCGCTCGGCCCGACCCTGTCGATCTTCGACCCGGTGCATATCGGGATCGATGAGTTCGGCCACCCGGTCCGGGTACCGATGATCTACCGCAACATGCTCATCGGTGGCGAGCCGGGAGCGGGTAAGTCCGCGCTACTCAACGCCGTCGTGGCGCATGCCGCGTTGTCGTTGGACTGCCGGCTGTGCCTGCTGGACGGTAAGCAGGTCGAGTTGGGCCAGTGGCGCCACTGCGCTGACGCGTTCGTCGGTCCGAGCCTTGACCGGGCGTTGGCGCTGCTGCGCCGTCTGTCGATCATGATGGATCGGCGGTACGCGTACCTGCTGGACTGTGAGCGACGCAAGATCCAGCCGGCCGACACGTTCACGGCGTATCTGGTCGCGGTCGATGAGATCGCCTACTTCTCGGCCACGGCCGGCAAGAAACAGGAGCGGGAGGAGTTCTCCTCGCTGCTGCGTGACCTTGTGGCTCGTGGTCGGGCGGTCGGCATCATCGTGGTCGCCGCGACCCAACGCCCCTCGTCGGACATCATCCCCACGTCGTTGCGGGATTTGTTCGCGTGGCGGTTCGCGGGCCGGTGCACGACCGACTCCTCGTCGGACATCGTGCTCGGTCACGGCTGGGCTGCGCAGGGCTGGTCCGCCAACACCATTTCCCCGACCAACCCGGGCGCCGGGTTGCTCATCGATGAGGGCGGCACGCCCCGACTGGTCAAGACGGCCTACCTCGATGACGCCACCTGCGCCGCGATCGCCCGCTACGCGGCCACCCTGCGCGGCACCGTCCGCCAGGCCCAGCCGCTCAAGGCGGTCGCCTAACCACCCATCCCTAGACCCCCGGAATCCCGGGACGGAAACACACCCAAATTGAAGGAGGGCCATCACATGGCCAAGCCCTACCTGCCGGCCCAGCCGGCACCACGGGTCATCCACTACGCCGACCCCGGCAACCCGACCAGCGGCCTCGCGCCGCTGTCGAACCGGGAGCTGGCCATCAAGCGGCAGCGGGACCGGGTCCTGTACGCCCGCTGGGTGGCCCGTCAGGCCCAGATCGCCGAGCGGGACCGCAAGGTTCGCCGCTTCTGGCTCGGCTTCGGCATCGTCGCCGGCCTGACCGTCGTGGCGGTCATCGCCGGCGCCGTGGTCGCGGTCGCCTCGCTCGGCCTCGGCCTGATCCTCGCGATCCCGGCCGTGCTCCTGCTCCTGGGCGGCCTCGCGGTCGGCGGCCACAAGTGCGTGACCGTCGTGCAGCACTGGCACTGACCGGAGGTGCACGAGATGACCACCGATCAGAGCACAGGGCGCCGGGAGTTCTACGCGGCGGTCGCGTTGACTGACCTGCCGATGCCGATGCGCATCACGTTCAACACCGACGAAATCCGGATGGTCTTCGACACTCTCGCTGCGGTCCGAATGTGGGCGCAGGCGCTGGGCGTCGAGGTCCGTACCCGGCACCACGTCGAGGCCAACGAGCAAGCGGCCTACGCGGACGGCACGTTCGCCGGCCACCCCGTGTGGCTGTGCGGCCGCCCGCCGGCACCGGTAACCGAACCGCCTGTCACCGGCGCGATCCGCGACCGGCTGACGGACCTGGTTCGGGAGGTGGCGTAGACCGATGCGCATCGACAGGTACCGCTATCGCGGCCGGCACCGTCGCCTCGCGACGACGCCGCGCCGCCTGTCCCGGCCCAACGTCACGGGCCTTCGCCGGTCGGACTTCGCGCTGGCCGCGTAGCCGACCGATCCCATCCCTACTGGATGGGCCGGCAACACCGGACACAACGCCCTGGAAAGCGATCCGGCGCGGCCGACCCAAACACCGATCCCTCTTCCAACGAAAGGAGGCGGCGTAATGCAGCCTACCCAAAACCCGATCGCCGGCATGGTGATCACCCCGGCTGACACCCTGCGGGGTGCGGCCCTGTACCTGATCCGGCACGGCTGGAATCAGGGTGACCTGTTCGACCGGGCCGTACTGGCCGACCCGGACGTGGCGTTCCCGCCCGCGTGCGGGCTCGGCGCCATCCGGATGGCCACGATCGGCTCAGCCGAGGTCATCGCCGACCTGGTGACCGAGGAGGCGGTTGACGCCTTCGACCAGGCGGTGACGGCGTTCGCCGATCACCTGGTGCTGTCCTACGGCGTCAACGCCGACGTGTGCGACCCGGTCGCGGTGTCGCTGATCGACCAGACGGCCCGGGAGCAGTTGGTGGCCGACTGGAATGACGACTCGTCCCGGATCGGCTCCCACGTCATCGCTGCCCTGAAGGGTGCCGCTGACGAGTGGGACCGGCTCCACCGGCCGTTGACCTGCTGCGGTCAGCCGATGCGCGAATGCGACACCTCCCCGGACGTCTGGGTCTTCCCCGGCGATCCGGTGAAGGTCGAGCGCGTCTACGGCTGCGACGCCTGCAACAGGTGGGAGCACGTCGAGGTTACCGACGCCGACGAGAAGGACCGCCTGTTCAGCATCGCCATGTCCGGCAACCCGGGCGGTGACGCATGAGCACCGGTCTGGACTGGAAGCCGGCGCGGCTGATCGACACCGGTGACGTGATCGTCGGTGACGGTGGCCGGTTCGAGGTCGCCGAGTGGGACCCGACGATGCCGTGTGTCCGCATCGTGATGACGCTGGTCGACCTGGCCAGCGGTCGCGAGTTCGAGTACACGGCCCGCTGGGACGACGAGTACGCGGTCGCACCCCGAACCCTGGGGGTGGCCGGATGAGCAAGAACACCGTCAAGCCCGGCTTGACGCGCAACCGCCGTAACCGGCGCACCCGTGGCCGGATGTGGCCGCGGGTGGCCCGGCTGGTGCTCCGGTTCCTGACCGGCCGCCCGCTGGACGGACGCCGCCACTCCAATGGCACGTTCTGGCGTGCCGGTACCCGCCGGGTCGGCTACCCGCCCTACCTGTTCACGTGGGGCTGGTGGAACCTCGCGGCTGGCTGGCAACGCGCCACGGTCCGTCTGCTCGCCACGTTCCTCACGGCACTGGCCGTGTGGACGCTCGTGGGGGTGGTCGCATGACCGCCATCCGCAAGCCCGTGCGGCGGAAGCGGCCCGCTGAGCCGGTGGAGAACACCAAGTTCGACGCGTTCGTACGCCGCATCCTGCGGGCCTACGGGCGTCGGGTTGCCGCCGGTGACATCGAGGCACTTCGGTCCCTGGCGATGTTGTCGTCGGAGGTCGACGCGACCACCCGGCTCGCTGTCGCGGGTCTGAAGAACGGACCACACAAGTATTCGTGGCAGGAGATCGCCGACCGGCTGGGCACGTCCCGGCAGGCAGCGCAGATGCGCTACGGCGACAAACCCGCCACCGGCGGCGCCCTGGACCGCCGGCTGATCGAGGCCGGCATGGGTGTCACCGTCGCGACCCTGGTGGAGGTCTTCGCCGACCACCACCCGGGTATCCCGGCCGCCTCGGTCTGTCCCGGGTGCGGCTTCCGCTACACCGACAAAACCACCGCCTGCCCCAGCTACGCGACGGTCCGGCCGCTGCTGTACCGGCGCCGCAACGAGGACCCACGGGCGGTCAACCGTTTGACCCCTGACCAGACCGACGACCTGCACGGCCGCAACAACGCACGCAAGCGCGCGGCGGCACGGCAGGCGCCCTACCAGGCACCGCCTCCGCCCAGCGCGATCCCGAACCTGTTCAACCAGCGCGAAACGGAGACCGTGCCATGACCAACGAATACCGGTACCTGATCGGCTACATCAGCCCGAGTAACGGCGGCATCCGCTACGGCGCGATCGACGTCGGCCGGACTGAGCCGATTCTCTCGGCCGACGACGTCCGTCACGTTCAGCGGGACCTGCGGGAGCACCTGCGGGACCCGAACGTGGTCGTGATGTCGTTCAGCCTCTACGCCGACCCGGCCTCTCCGGACGGGCGGTGAACGGCCGTGTCCACCAACAAGCCAACCACCGGTGAGCCCCGGCTCGCCTCGGTCGCCTCATGGGCGGTCCTGGCGGCCTCGTTCGGCCTGTCCGCTACCACCTGGGTAGCCCTGGCCGTGCTGGCCGGGTTCACCGCAACCGCATCCCTGTTCGGGCTCACGCTGCACATGGCGTGGCTGATGCCGGTCGCGGTCGACGGCTACGTCGTCGTCGCGCTGGTGCTGTGGATGTCACCCGTCCCCGAGAAAGTCGCCAAGTTCGCCAAGTGGAACACCTACGGTGCGGCCGGTATCGGTATCGCCGCTCAGTCGGCCTACCACCTGCTGCACACCGCATCCATCACCGATGAAGTCTGGCGCGTCGTGCTGGCCGCGATCGTCGGCGCACTGCCACCGGCCGTTGCCGGCTTGGCCGTGCACATGCGCGCCCTGATCCGCCGGGAAAGCAACACCAAGCCCGGCACCATACCCGCGCCGTCGTCACCGACGACCCACGGCATCAACCAACCGTCCACCATCGACACCGTTCCGGCGACTCCGGTCACCGGCACGCCTACTCAACCATCCATCTCGGACAGTCGACCGAAGGCCGCTCCGGTGCCGAACCTGGTGCCGGTCGTGGTCAAGGTTCCGGCCGGACCGGTACCGACCCCGGCGACCGTCGCTGCCCGGCTCGCCAAGACACCGACCACTAGCCCGACTGATCCGGCGCCCGTGCCGGCAAAGTCTGCCCCACCTGCGCGTAAGCCCCGACCGCACCACCCGGCGGCCACGTCAGAGAGGTTGGCACCGTCCACCACCGACACCCCTGTCACCGAGTCGGACCGTGCACAACTCACCCTGCCCGTGGTCCCCGCCGACGTGCTCGCAAAGGCTGACCGCGTAGCCCGGCAGTACCGCACCGAACACGGAACCCCGATCACCGCCGGGCAACTGGCCGTGCGTCTGAAGGTGACCTCCGAGGAAGCGGCGCAAGCCCTGGCCGTACTCGACCTCGGCCCGAACACCCCAACCAAACCCGCACCGACCGTCAACGGCAACCGCCCCAAGGGTGGCCCGACCCGGTGACTGTCTCGACGCTGACCGTCGTACCCCAAGCATCCGCTTGGGGTACGGCCCCGTGCGCCGAGCCAACCAGCTTCTACCTCGGCACCCACATGCCGCACTGGCTCACCCTGCCCACGGTGCGGGTGCCGCTGTTCGTCTCCGACCGGCGGCTACGCCGCTACCGCACCCTGCCCCACGCAAACACCATGTGGGCGCTGGACTCCGGCGGCTTCACCGAACTGTCCCGCTACGGCACCTGGGACCACGGCCCCACCCCGACCGCTTACGTCGCTCAGATCCGCCGCTACCGCGACCAGATCGGCCGACTCGCCTGGGCAGCCCCGCAGGACTGGATGTGCGAACCGGCCATCCTCGCCAAAACCCGGCTCACCATCGCCGACCACCAAGACCGGACGGTCGCCAACTACCTGCGGCTGCGCGAGCTGGCGCCGGAGCTGCCCATCATCCCCGTCGTGCAGGGCTGGTCCACCGGTGACTACCTGCGCTGCGTCGACCGGTACACCGCCCACGGCGTCGACCTCACCCAATCGGCGCTGGTGGGTGTCGGGTCGGTGTGCCGTCGCCAGTCCACCAACCAGGTCAAGGACATCCTGACCGCGCTGCACCGAACCGGCCTCACCCGACTGCATGGCTTCGGCGTCAAAACCCTCGGCCTCGCTCGCTACGCCGAACTGCTCACCTCGGCCGACTCGATGGCCTGGAGCCGGGAAGCACGCAACCGCCCACCCCTACCCGGCTGCCGGCACCGCTCGTGCGCCAACTGCCCCCGCTACGGCATCCAATGGCACGGCACCGTCCTGGCCACCATCGACCACGCGACCGCACGCCCGACCCTGTTCGGCCCCTCGCTCGCCGGGTGGGCCGCATGACCGCACTCGCAACCACCCCCACCACCCCGGGTCGACCAGACAGCCTAGGAAGCCTGGTCGACACCGGCGGCAACGTCCCGGCCTGGTGGTTCCGCTCACCCGACCAACAGCTACAGGCCCTCGCGCGTACCAGCCAACCGGACTACCTCGACTGGCTCCAGCATGTGCAACCGGCCGCCGGATGCATCCGGCCGATCCGGCTCGCCGGCACCAGCCTCACCATCGAAGCCGACACCGGCCGCGTCCTGAACCGCGTCGACACCGCCGGCATGCCGGATGGGGTGATCTACAAGCCCTGCGGCAACCGCCGCGCCACGGTCTGCCCCACCTGCTCCAAGCGCTACCAACGCGACGCCTACCAGGTGATCCGCGCCGGGCTCGTCGGCGGCAAAGGCGTCCCCGAACACGTCGCCACCCACCCGGCCCTCTTCGTCACCCTGACCGCACCCTCGTTCGGGGCCGTGCACAGCCGGCACGTCAAACGACACACCTGCACCGAGCGTCGGCGTTGCGACTGCCGGGCCGAACCCTGCCACGCCCGCCGCGACCAGCCGGTCTGCCCACATGGCACTGCGCTGGTCTGCTACGCCCGCCACGAAGACGGCGATCGCCGGCCCGGTACCCCCTTGTGCGTCGACTGCTACGACCACGACGCCCAGGTGGTCTGGAACCTGCAAGCCGGCGAACTGTGGCGCCGCACCACCGAACACCTCCGCAAGCGGCTGCGTCGCCTGGCCAAGCAGCGGGGGATCGACCCGAAGCGGGTCAAGCTGTCGCTGGGCAAGGCGTCCGAGATGCAACGTCGGGCCGTCGTGCACTTCCACGCCATCGTCCGCCTCGACGGCGCCGACCCCGACGACAAGGCGGCCATCCTCCCGCCTCCGACCGGGATCGACGCGGTCGACCTGGTGGAGTTGGTCGAGCAGGCGGCGGCCACGGTCGCGTTCACCACACCCGCCCACCCGGCGAAGCCGACCGGGTGGCGGGTCGGCTGGGGGGACCAGGTCGATACCCGGATCATCACCGTCGCGGCGGACGGTGAGGTCACCGATGGCATGGTCGCCGGCTACCTGGCCAAGTACGCCACCAAATCCACCGAGGTCACCGGCCACACCTCCGCCCGACTGACTGACCAAACCGTGCACCTGTACGCCGACCCGGACGGCACGCACACCGAACGACTCATCGACGCCTGCTGGACCCTCGGCGGTCCACGCTGGCCGCTGCACGGACCGGTCTGCGAACGCGTTTGCCGGCACCGTAGCTGTGCCGCGATCGCCAGCCCACCGGCCTGGCGCCCCACCCTGTCCGGACCGACCTGCGGCCGGGCATGCCGGCACCGCAGTTGCGCCGAAATCCTCGTCGCCACTACGGACCCGGCCAAACCCTGGCGGCGGCTACGCCGCTGGGCACACATGCTCGGCTTCGGCGGCCACTTCCTCACCAAATCCCGCACCTACAGCGTCACCTTCACCATCCTGCGCCACCAACGAATCGTCTACCGCCGCACCATCACCGGCGCACTACACGGCATCAACCCCAACCCGAACCTCGTGCCGCACCTCAACGCCGGTCCCGGCCCACAGACGAACATCCACGACACCGGGCAAGACACAACCCTGGTCGTCAACTTCCTCCAATTCGTCGGCGCCGGATGGCACACAACCGCAGACGCGATGCTCGCCAACACATCCGCCGCACTCGCCCGCGAACACGGCGACGCCCCGGTCCTAGCAGCCGCCTAGGACCGACCCGCGTTCGCAAGAACACCGTCAAGCCCACCTTGACACCAAACCGCGCGAGGAGGATAGGGCGCCATGACCGGCACAACCCCACCCGGTGACTGCTTCTACCGGCCCGCAGAGGTCGCCCGGAAGCTGCGCTGTTCTGAGTGGTGGGTCAGGGAACAGGCTCGGCGTCGCCGTATCCCGTACCGCTGGATCGGTGGTAGCTACCTGTTCACAGACGAGGACATCGCCGAGATCAGCCGCTTGTTCAAGGTCGAACCGACTGCGTCCGTGCCGGTGATTCCCGCACCACGACGCTCGCCGGAGCAACCGTCCAGTGTGGAGATAGCGGCGGAGTCTAGTCGGCCGAGTGGGCGGCTGACGGCTCGCGTACCGCGTCGGGCGCGCGCCAGCGCAACGCAAGAACACAGAGAGGGGAGGTAGCCGATGGGATACGCGGAAAAGCGCGGCGACTACTGGCGCGGCCGATACAAGATCGCGTCCGGCAAGTACGGCACCGTCAAGAACGAGGCTGGCGCGGTCATCCGCTTCCGCACCCGGCGAGAGGCAGAGCAAGCTGCCAACGACGCGGAGGCCAAGGTACGCGCCGGAACCTCGCGCAACCCGAGTGCGGGCCGGATCACCTTCGGCGAGTACGTGAACCGCTGGTACGCCGCGCAGGATCTCGCGCTGTCGACTATGCAGAACTACCGACGACACATCGAGGAGCACCTACTACCGGAGTTCGAACCGGTGCCCGTGAGGGACATCCTGGATGTTGACGTCATCGCATGGGAGCGGAAGGAGCGGGCGGCCGGCTACGCGGAGTCGAGCATCAGAACTTGGCGATCCACGCTTCATCTGATCCTCGCCGATGCGGTGGCGGAAGGGCTCCGGGAGTCCAACCCGGCGTCCCGCCGTCGCGGTCGCGGCAAGCGGGCCGGTCGCTCCCGCACCCGGGCGCCGGAGAAGACGGTCACTACGGCGCTCGGCATTCTGCTCATCGCAGAGCGGGCGGCTCTGCTGTCCGGCCGTGATGACGAGTTCGTCGCGGTGGTGCTGGCCGGATTCACCGGCCTGCGGTGGGGTGAGCTGGTCGGCCTGGAGACCGGGTACGCCCGCACGGGCGGCATCCGGGTGGAGTGGCAGCTCTACGAACTGGACACGGGCGAGCTGCACCGGTGCCCACCGAAGGACGACTCGTACCGCACCATCGACACACCGGACTGGCTCGCCCGGCTGGTGGCCGAGCACATCGCACGCACCCAGCCGAAGCCCTGCCCGTGCCATGAACTGACCTACGTGTTCAGCGGTCATCGGCCACCCAACGGGGCGGCTCGCCGGCCCGGGGCGACGCTGGTCGACGTAGCGCGACTGGCGGGCGTCTCCCCCGCTACCGCCTCGGCGGCGCTCAACCACCCGGAGGTTGTGGCCACGGAGACGCACGAGCGGATCGCCAAGGCCATTGCCGACCTCGGCTATGTGCGGGGCGGCGCGTCCGGGGAGCTGGCCGCGCACTGGCGGCGGTCCAACTTCGCTACCTGGCTGTTCCAGCCGGCGGCAACGGGCTGGTACCCGACGAAGGGTCAGCGCCTTGCCGTGCGCCCGGTGCCGATCCTCGGCGAACCGTGGCCTGGAATCCCGGTGCGGGGTCGGAACGCGGCCGGCCGGGCGGATGCCTGCTGGCTACCGATCGCCCGGGGCTTGACTCCGCATGGGCTGCGGCACACGCACAAGACACTCATGGAGGAGCTGGGCACGCCGGGCAAGCTGATGGACGAGCGGATGGGTCACGCGGACGGCTCGGTCCAGGCGCGGTACTCCCACGTCACGCCGGTGATGCGGCGGCGGCTCCTCGACGGCCTGACCGGGTCCTGGTCGACGGCGATGGAGGAGCGGCGGACGCTCGCCCCGGGCTCGCCGGTGGCCGTCCTGGACAGACTCCTACGGGAGCGGGGGACGCAGTGACCACGGTAGAGATCGTCTCCCAGAATTCTCCCGACACGGCCCGGGAGAGTGAGAAGAGGCCAGGCTGGCTATCTGCCGCATGGCCTCTGAGCTGGGGAAACACGTGTGGGCGATACTGGGATCGAACCAGTGACCTCTTCGGTGTGAACGAAGCGCTCTCCCGCTGAGCTAATCGCCCTCAGCGCGGACGACTGTACCCGATCTGCTCCCCGTCGCGCATCTCAGCCCCCCGCGCGTCGCGCTTCCGCTTCGTGCGGAGGACTCGGCGGCAGCCACGGCCGGGCGGAGAAGCGGGGCCGCGGGCCGCCCAGCCCTCACAGGCCGGGCCGCCTCACAGGCGGTCGAGCACCTCGGTCACCAGGTTGACGTCGAAGCTCAGCAACACCGACGCCCACACCACAGTGCTGACGAAGACCATGCCGAACAGGCCGATGGTGAGGCGGACGGCCCAGGACTGGCGGGTCACCCACCTGGTCCACATGCGGAGGTTGCGTCGCGTGAAGCCGAGGAGGCGCTTGGCCCACGAGAACTCGATCGCCCAGATGCCGAGTCCACCGAGGACGATCAGCCAGCCGGGGCCGGGCAGGGGGATCAGCAGCGCGCCGAGTACGACCACCAGCAGGCCGGCCAGGCCGACGGCGACCTTCAGGGTCACCCGGCCGGTGGGGTTGGCGCGGATGAGTTCGAGGGTCGTGCTCACCCGGTCTCGCCAGCGGGGCTTGCGGAGCAGGTCGGTGTCGACCGCCACGCCGCCGCCGTCCGGCTCGGCGTCACTCAGCCCGACGCCGCCCGAAGCACTACCGCCCGAAGCGGCACCCCGCGAGACAGCGCCGCCCGAAGCGGCACCACCGCCACCGCCCGAAGCAGCACCGCCCGAAGCAGCACCGCCCGAAGCAGCACCGCCCGAAGCGGCACCACCGCCGTGCGAAGCGGCACCGCCGCCCGAAGCGCCAGCACCGCCGTCCACGCCGGCGCCTGCCGAAGCGCGGTCACCCCGCGCGGGGTCCTCTCCCCTGGGAGGACCCGTCCCTGTGGCGTCCACCACGTCTGTCCCCGTCATCGCTTCGCACCCCCCGGAACGGGCTGCCGGGCGCTGGTCTCGCGACCCAGTATGGCCTCTTTTGGGGCCATTTTGCCTCCGCAGTCTCGTCCCGCCCGTCACTCATACGGACCACTGGACGTTACCGGAGTGAGTCGACGTCTGAGCCACACCCGACGCCGGGCGGCAACCACCACGAAAAACGAACCGGACATCTTATCCGAAAGCGGTTCATTCTTGTGGCAAATCGGGGCCGTCTTCCCACTACTGGGTGAGATCAGCGTATGGCGGAGCGTAATCAGGAGTATCCACTGAGTATGGGAGACGCGGGGCAGATGCGTCCCGCAGCGGTGCCGGGGGGAGAACGTCCATGAGTGCCATCCGACCGACGACCGTAGAGGTCGAGACGTCACTACGGCTCGTCGCACCGGATGCGACGGCGCTGCCGGTACGGGCCAGCTTGCGCTACGACCCGGCCGATCCGTACGCGGTCCACGTACTGTTCCACGCCGAGTCGGCGGGAGGCGAAGCGGTCAGTTGGTCCTTCGCCCGCGAGCTGCTCGTCACGGGACTGGACGAGCCCGCCGGGATCGGCGACGTGCGCGTGTGGCCGTGGGCCACGCCGCGCGGGGACTTCGTCGCGCTCGCGCTGTCGTCGCCCGACGGCAACGCCCTCTTCGAGGTGCCGCGCAGCGTGCTGGTGCGGTTCCTACGACGCACCTACGTCGTGGTGCCACGCGGTCGCGAGACCGACCACCTCGATGTCGACGCGGCGGTCAACCGCCTGCTGGCGGGGCGCTGACGCGCCACACAACAACCCGAGCGCCGCGCGGAGCTGCCGACTCCGCGCGGCGCTTTTTGATGTCCCTGGCACGAGGGCCGAAGACATCGACGTTCCCCTCTTGTGACCTGGCTAACACCTACGCTACCGTTCGGTAACTTCTTCGTGGCGCCACCGCGGCTCGCTCGCCGGACCCGGCCGTCCTCCGGGCCCGGCCACTCCCCCGCGAGGTCACCATGGCGCTGTCCCACACTCAGCTCGTCCTGTCCGGACGAGCCAGCCCTCCGCACACGACCGCACCCCCGCACACGACCGCCGCACCGGCCGCCCCACGCCCAGCCGCAGCCAGCCCCACCGGACCACGCCACCGCCCAACCCGAGCCGGCCGCGCCGAGCCACACCGCCGCCGGGCCGCAGCCAGCCAACCCGAACCACACCACCGCCCAACCGGAGCCGGCCCAACCGCCGGCCACCCCCAGCCACACCACCACCGGCGGAGCGCGCGCCTGCTCGCCGCCGTACTCGGGAGCGTCTGCCTGCTGGCGACGGCGCCGGCACCGGCGCACGCGGCGCCGACCACGGCGTTTCGTCTGGTCGACCTGCCCGCGCGCGACGGCGCGGTCCTCAAGGCGAACCTCATCTCCCCCACCACCGCCGGCCCGCACCCGGCGGTCGTCTTCATCTCGAGTTGGGGCCTCAACGACGCCGAGTACCTCGCCCAGGCGAGATCACTGGCGACCGCCGGGTACGTGGTGCTGTCGTACACGGCGCGCGGCTTCTGGGGCTCGGGCGGGCGGATCGACACGGCGGGGCCGGCCGACGTCGCCGACGTCTCGGCCGCCATCGACTGGCTGGACGCCAACACGACCGCCGACCCGGCTCGCGTGGGGCTGGGCGGTGTCTCGTACGGTGCCGGCATCGGCCTCATCGCCGCCGCCCACGACCCCCGGGTACGCGCGGTGGCCGCCCTCTCGGGGTGGAGTGACCTGGTCGAGTCGCTGTACGCGAACCAGACCCGCCACCCCCAGGCGGTGCTGCGGTGCGCGGCAGCCCGCGGGTTCACCTCACGGTCACCCCGGCCGCGGCGACCGGCACGCTCGTCGCGTACCTGTACGACGTGGACCTGCTCGGCACCGGGCGGCTGGTGACGCACGCGCCGTACACGTGGCTGTCCGGCGGGCGGCAGGTGCTCGACCTCGCGCTCCCGGCCACCGCGTGGAACGTGCCGGCCGGCCACCGGCTCGCGCTCGTACTCGACACGGAGGACCCGCTCTACTTCGACGCCAACCCGTACGGGGCATCGATCTCGGTCAGCGGGCCGAGTTGGGTGGACGTGCCGTTGCGGTGAGCAACCGGCAGCTTTGCCCTGATGGGATGCGAGGTCGCGCGGCTGCGGCTACGGTCGAGTGGATGGTCGGTTCCGGTCTGCCCCCGAGTCTCGATGGGGATGCCGGGATCACCACCGGCACGCTGCGTGACCTCGCACCACACGGAGCGTCCATCTTGGACGAGCACCAGCTCATGCTGGTCACCAAGGGGCACGGCACGCACGAGGTCGACTTCGAGGTGCACCAGTGCCGGCCCGGCACATTGGTGTGGGCGAACCCCGGTCAGCTCGTCCGCCCCGGCGGCCAGCCCGGGCTCGACGCCACGCTGCTGTGCTGGAGGCCCGGCCCCGATCTGCCGGACGCCGGCCCCACCTACCGCCAGCTCGCCGGCGAAGACGAGGACGCGGTCATCAACGAGGTCAGCCAGCTCGTGGTCGACTGCGAGCGGGAGCTCGCGCCGCAGCTGCTGCGGCAGCAGCTCGCCACGCTCCTGCTCCGCGTGCGCCTGCTGGGGGCCGAGTCCGCCGACGGCACGGCCGACGAGACCTTCGCCCGCTTCCGGGAGGAGGTGGAGCGGGGATACGCGGGCAGCCGCCGGGTCGAGGACTACGCGGACCGGCTCGACTGCTGCGTACGCACGCTGACCCGGGCCAGCCTCGCGGCCACCGGCCGCACCGCCAAGCAGGTCATCGACGACCGGGTCACGCTGGAGGCGAAGCGGCTGCTGGCCGGCACCGACCTGCCGGTCGCCGAGATCGGGCGGCGGCTGGGGTTTCCCGAGCCGACCAACTTCGGCCGTTTCTTCCAGCGCGAGGCAGGGGTCAGCCCGGGCACGTTCCGGCAGGAGTGGACCGGCACGGCCGAGCCCGCCTGGCGGCCCGTACCCGCGCCACGACCACCCCTCGACCCGGTTCCGGGTTTCGTGCAGGCATGATGTAGGGGTGCAAATCTCCGCCCGCGGTGACTACGCGGTGCGAGCCGCGCTCAGTCTCGCTGCCGCCTACCCGTCCCTGATGTCCGCACAGGCGCTCGCCCACGAGCAGGAAATGCCTCGCAAGTTTCTCGAGGCGGTCCTCGCCGATCTGCGCCGTGCCGGCATCGTGCGCGCCCAGCGGGGGGCGGAGGGCGGCTACACGCTGGCCCAGTCGCCGAAGGAGATCACGATCGGGTCGATCCTGCGCGCGGTCGACGGCCCGCTCGCCGGTGTGCGCGGGCTGCGGCCGGAGGAGACACGATACGACGGCGCGGCGGAAAACCTCCCCCGCCTGTGGGTCGCCGTGCGGGCCGCGGTGCGCGAGGTCGTCGACGAGGTCAGCCTCGCCGAGATGGTGAGCGGCAAGATGCCGGCGCACGTCCGCAAGCTCACGACCCGCCCCGACGCCTGGGAGCCCCGCTAGCCCGCAGATTCAAAGAGACAGATCCGGGCTGCCGCGCTGTCCGTCGCGGTCCCGACCGCTGCTCCCGCGGCCTCACCCGCCGCGATTCACAACCCCCCGGGGCGCCCTCACGACAGGGCGATCACCACGTCGCCGCCGAGCCGGCCGCGCTCGGGGTCGCGGGTCACCGTGCCGGCCGTGAGCAGCGCGCTGAGCACGCGCACCGTGTCGGCGGCGCGGTAGACGGTGTGAGTCAGCGTGAACTGCCGCAGGTCGGTCACCGTGCGCGGGCCCGCCGAGGCCAGGTGTGCGAGCAGCTCGCGGCGCAGCGGGCCGGGATGCGGGCTGAGCGAGATGTCGAGCAGGTGCCCCTCGGGGTCGCGGGGGTCGCGGTAGCGGACTCCGGCATACTCGTCGACGGCCCAGAGCGCGTTCTTGAACGCCTCCAGCCCCTTGCCGACCGTGGTCGCGAAGGTCACCAGGCGGGCCGCGCCGTCGCCGCCGACCAGCTCCACGTGGGCGGTCAGCGGCATCGGCGGGGTCGGCAGCTGGCCCGTACCAGAAACGAGCAGGACCTCGGCGGGCTTACCGGTGCCGGCGGCGGCCAGTGACGCGGGCCCGGCGCTGTCCAGGAAGGCCAGGAGCGGGGCGACGGCGGCGCCCGCGGCCTTGAGCGCGGCGGGCAGGCGGGCGTCGAGGTCGCCCTCGACGGCGTGGACGCTCAGCTCGGGCGGGGTGCGCAGCTCGGCCTGGACGGTGTCGAGGCGGCGGGCCAGTGTGGCGGGCGCGGGGCCGACCAGCACGACCGTGAGGCGGCGCCCGCGCAGCCGGTCGGCGAACTCGGCGAAGACCCGCACGGCGGCCTCGGCCGCGTGCTCGTCGGGCGAGTCGCTCCAGCCGTAGGCGAACGTGGCGCCCCGCGCGCTGTGCAGCGCCACCGGGGTCCAGGCGTCGAGGTAGCGCACCAGCAGCTCCCGGAGGGCACCGGCAACAGCGCTCATGAATAAGTTGTACCGCGTCACGCCGTGACGGAGATACCCACACCGCCTCGGGTCCGCGCGCCGTACCGCTGCTTCTCCCGCGCGATGTCGAGGGGGCGGATGCGCTTGCGCGCCTCGATGGCGGCGGAGTCCAGCAGGTCGGCCGGGATCAGCCAGACGACCTCGAACTCCAGACCGTCCGGGTCTTTGCCATAGAGGCTCTTCGTGGTGCCGTGGTCGGAGCTGCCGACCAAGGCGCCGGCCTCGGCCAGCTTGCCGGCGATGCGCTCGAGCTCGTCGAGCGTGTCGACCTCCCAGGCGAGGTGGTAGAGGCCGACGGTGCTACGGCCGGCGGGCGAGGGTCCCGCGCCGTCACCGATCTCGAAGAGCCCCAGGTCGTGGTCGTTGGTGGAGTCGGGCGCCTGGAGGAAGGCGGCGCCCTTGAAGCCGTCCGGGGTCATCGCGATCGGGCGGAAACCCAGGACGTCCCGGTAGAAGGCGACGCTACGGTTGACATCGCGGACGAAAAGGACGGCATGGTTGAGCCGATGAACACCCATGACCTGCACGGTACCCCGATGGTTGAGCGTTCAACAAGCTCGTTAGGCTTTCCGGCATGACCCGGTGGCTCAACGACGAGGAGCAGCGCACCTGGCGGGCCTTCCTGCACGCGTCGCGGGCGCTCTGGGACACGCTCGACCGCGAGCTGCAGCGCGACGCCGGCATGCCGCACGCGTACTACGAGATCCTGGTCCGCCTCTCCGAGGCGCCCAGCCGCCGGCTGCGCATGAGCGATCTGGCCGAGGCCACCTCCTCCTCGCGCAGCCGCCTCTCGCACGCGGTGGCGCGGCTGGAGGAGCACGGCTGGGTACGGCGCGAAGACTGCCCCACCGACCGCCGCGGCCAACTGGCGGTGCTCACCGAGGAGGGCTTCCGCGTGCTGGCCGAGGCGGCGCACGGGCACGTCGAGGGCGTGCGTACGCACCTGTTCGACCAGCTCACGCCCGAACAGGTGGCGCAGCTGCGGCAGATCAGCGAGGCCATGTTGGACCATCTCGATCCGGGCAGGCCCTTGTACTGATCGTCGCCGGTCCAGCACGATGAGGCAGATGTCTACAGGGTTGGCCGAAGTGACCGCGCGGGCGTACGACCTCTTCGAGGCGGGCGATCTCTCCGCGGCGCAGCTGCTGCTCGCCGACGCGCTGTCGGCGGCCGACACCGATCCGGAGCGCGCCACCACGGCCCTGGCCGACGCCGCGAGCCTGCACTCGCGCGTGCTGGTGGGGCTCGGCGAGCCGCACTCGGCGCGGGCCTGGGCCGCGTTCGCCCACGAGGCGGAAAGCCGCCTCTACGGCCCCACGCACGAGCGCACCATCCGGGCGGCCGCCACCCTCGCCTCGGTGCTGCACCGGATCGGCAACCACGCCGACGCGGCCGCCCTCTACGGCTCGGTGATCGAAGGACTCACCGCGCTGGAGGGGCCGGAGTCGCCGCAGGTGCTGGCCGCGCACGCCGATCTGGCCACTGTGGAGTACGCGCGGGGCGAGTGCGACATCGCCCGGGCCCGGCTCGCCGAGGCGTGGGACATGACCCGCGAGGCGTACGGGGACGCGCACCCCGCCGGCATCCGCATGCTGGCCCGGCTCGGCGCGATGGAGCGCGACTGCGGGCAGTTCACCGAGGCGCACCAGCACCTGGCCCACGCCCGCGAGCTGTGCCGGGCCTACCTTGATCCGGATCATCCGCTGGTGACCCAGATCGCCTCCCTCTCCCGCGCGCCGGCCAACCCGCACCACAACTGCGGCGGCCCCGCGCTGCCCACCGCACCGGTCTCCGGCGACGACGACGCCTACCCCGGTCTGCGCGATGTGGACGGTTCGCCGCTCGACCTGCCCCCGGCACGCGGCGAGGCGCCGCCCAACCGGCCGCAGTCGCCGGTGCCACCCGACATCGCGGAGACCTGGCCGCCCGGCGACCGCGCGGCGAAGCTGCCCGTGCACGTGCCGCGCGAGCACAGGCGCCGCCGCGGCCGGGGCGGACCGGCGCCGCTGGTCACCGGCGCGCTGGTCGCGGCCGTGATCGGCGCGGTCGCGGTCGTGGTCGGGCTCGCCGCGGTCGAGCAGGGCCAGGGCGGCGACGAGACCGCCCCGCCGGCCGCGAGCTGGCCGCCCCCGCCCGCCACCAGCGCGCCCCAGGCGAGCGCGCCGGCCACCTCCGCGGCCCCGCCCAGCCCCACCGCGGCCGCGCCGGCCCGCCCCGGCACGCCGCCCAGCCGCGTGACCATCGACGACGGCGGGCAGAGCATCGAGCTGCGGTGGGCCTACCCGGTGGGCGCGCAGGGCAAGGTGCGGGTCTCCGGCGCGCCGAAGGGGCAGCAGCAGCGCCCGTTCGAGGATCTGCCGGCGGGCTCGACCAGCTACGTGGTGCACGGGCTGGAGCAAGACCGCGACTTCTGCTTCGAGATCGCCGTGGTCTACTCCGCCGAGACGATCGGGCGCGCCAAGCCGGTCTGCACGACCCGCCAGGGCTGACCTACGGCGCCGGTGCCGCCGGGAGGCGGATCTCGGCCCGCAGGCCGGGGCCGGGAGTGGCGTCGGCCAGGCGGACGGTGCCGCCGTGGCGGCGCACCAGCTCGCGCACGATCGCCAGCCCCAGCCCGGCGCCGCCCGCGTCGCGCGCCCGGGCGTCGTCGAGGCGGGTGAAGCGGTCGAAGACCCGCTCGCGGTCCGCGGCCGGGATGCCGGGCCCGTCGTCGGTCACGGTCACCAGGTGGTACCGGCCGTCGCGGCGGGCCGCCACCCTGACCGTGGAGCCGGTGTGGCGGGCAGCGTTGTCGATCAGGTTGCCGATCGCGCGGGCCAGCGCCTCCGGCTCCCCCGTGGTCCAGAGCGGATCGGCGGGGGCGGTGACGGTGACCGGGGGCGACGGGAAGCGCTCGGCCACCGTGGCGATCAGCTCGCCGAGCTCGACCGGCAGCGAGCGCAGCGCCCGGCTCCCGGCGTCGTCGGCCCGGGCGAGCAGCAGCAGGTCGTCGACGAGGCGGCTGAGCCGCTGCGTGTCCAGCAGCAGGTCGTCGGCGACGGCGGGCCAGTCGGTGCGGTCGCCGAGGCGCTGGGCGACCTCGAGCTGCGTACGCATGTTGGTCAACGGGCTGCGCAGCTCGTGCGCCGCGTCGGCCACGAACGCCCGCTGCTTGGCCCGGGCCGCCTCCAGCCGGTCGAGCATGCCGTTGAGCGTGACCGCCAGCCGGTGGATCTCGTCGTGCGAGTCGGGCACGGGCAGCTGGCCGGGGCGGGCGCCGCCGGTGATCTCCTCGGCGCCGCTGCGCAGCGCCTCGACCGGGCGCAGGGTGAGCCCGATCACCCGCCACGCGACCGCGGCCAGCCCCACGAGCAGCAGCGGGAACGTGATCAGCAGGATGTTGCGCAGCAGCCGCACGCTCTGCGTGAGGTCGGACATCGACTTGGCCACCAGTACCGTCTCGGAGCCCGCCGTCGCCGCGACGACCCGCACCGGTCCGCGCATGCCCAGCCGGTCGCCCTCGATGTAGAGGCTCTCCCCGGCCCGGGCGCGGGGCATCTCGTCGCGGCGGAGCACCGGCACCAGCCGGTCGGCGTCGATCGAGGCGGCCAGGACCCGGTGCTGGGCGTCGACCACCTGCACCCGTACGTCGCCGACCACCGGCAGCGGCTCCGGCACGCGGTCTTCCTCGACCAGCGCCGCCACGCCCTCGGCGCTCTGCCGGGCCTCGCTGTCGGCGGTGGCCTGGAGCGCGAGGCCGAGCGCGAAGACCATCACCACGCCGCCGACCGCGAGGCCGACGGTCAGCCCGGTGACGCCGATGAGCATCAGCCGGGCGCGCAGGCTGATCCGGCGCCACCATTTCGGTCTCACGGGCTCAGCCGGTAGCCCGCGCCGCGTACCGTCTCCAACACGTCGCGGCCGAGCTTGCGCCGCAGGTAGCCCACGTACACCTCGACGGCGTTGGGCGCGGTCTCGATGCTGGCGTCCCACACGTGGTCGAGCAGCTCGGTCTTGGAGACGACCTCGCCGGCGCGGCGCATGAGGTATTCCAGCAGGGCG
The DNA here is from genome assembly GCF_042433955.1 of Phytohabitans kaempferiae. Lineage (NCBI taxonomy): Bacteria > Bacillati > Actinomycetota > Actinomycetes > Micromonosporales > Micromonosporaceae > Phytohabitans > Phytohabitans kaempferiae. Next base: position 104,187 of record NZ_JBHLUH010000007.1, read on the forward strand.
TACTCGCGGGCGGTGAGCGCGATCTCGGCGCCGTCGAGCGTGACCCGCCGCTCGGCCGGGTCGAGGCGCAGCGCGCCCACGGTGAGCACGGTCGGCCGCTGCGGGGCGCCCCGGCGCAGCAGGGCGCGCAGGCGGGCCAGCAGCACCACGTACGAGAAGGGCTTGGTCAGGTAGTCGTCGGCGCCGCAGTCGAGGCCGTCGGCCTGGTCGTACTCCCCGTCCTTGGCGGAGAGCATGAGCACCGGCAGCCAGTGCTCCTCGGCGCGCAGCTGGCGCACCACGCGGTAGCCGGAGAGCCCGGGCAGCATCACATCGAGGATCATGGCGTCGTATCCGCCGTGCCGGGCCATCTCCAGCCCGGTCGGGCCGTCGGCGGCCACATCGACGGCGAAGCCCTCGCCCTGCAGGCCCCGCTGGAGGGCCGTCGCCAGGCGGGCCTCGTCTTCCACCACCAGCAACCGCACGCCCCCAAGCGTGCCATCCTGGCTGAGTGAGGCCACAGGTACTCTCAGCGCGCTCACAGGGCGGGTTGCGCACGATGAGTGCCAGGAGGTGCGAAACATGTCAGTAATCAGTTCCCGACCCGCGCTGCGGTGGCTCGTCCCCGCCGCGGCGGTGGCGGTGGTGGTCGGCGGAGGGGCCGCCGTCGGCACGTTCGCCGCGTCGGCCGAGCCGAGCCTGCCGCCGCGGACCGCCCAGCAACTGCTGGTCGACCTGCAGACGGCCCGGCTCGACGGGTTGTCCGGCACGGTGGTCCAGTCGGCCGACCTCGGCCTTCCCGCGCTGCCCGCCCTCAGCGGCGGCGGCAGCGGCTCGGCCGACATCGCGTCGCTGGTCACCGGCACCAACACGCTGCGCGTCTGGTATTCCGGGCCGGACAAGGCCCGGGTCGCGCTGATGGGCACGCTGGGCGAGACCGACGTGATCCGCAACGGGTCCGACCTGTGGCTGTGGTCGAGCCAGGAAAACAAGGCCAGCCACCGCAAGATCAGCGAGGCGGACACCGAGCCGCACGCGCTGCCGATGACCCCGCAGGAGGCGGCCGACCGGGCGCTGGCCGCGGTCGACCCCACGACGGAGGTCACCGTGGGGCGGTCCGCGACGATCGCCGGGCGCGACGCGTACGAGCTGGTGCTCGCCCCGCGCGACAAGACCTCGCTGGTGGGAGAGGTGCGGATCGCGATCGACGCCGCCGAGTACGTGCCGCTGCGGCTGGAGGTCTTCCCCAAGGGCACCGACCACACGGCGTTCCAGATCGCGTTCACCCAGGTCGAATTCGCCCGGCCGGACGACGAGCAGTTCGAGTTCAACCCGCCGCCCAACGCGAAGATCGAGGAGTCCGACGACACGCCGAAGGCCGGCGAGCAGCCGAAGGCACCGGAGGAGTCGAGCTTCACGACCGTGGGCGAGGGCTGGACGACGGTCGCCGTGATCAAGGGCACGCCGCCCACCCCGGCTTCCGACGCGGAGGCCAAGCAGGAGGCGCAGATGCTCGGCGCGCTCCCCTCGGTCAGCGGCGCGTGGGGCAGCGGTCGGCTGTTCACGAGCAAGCTGTTCAACGTCCTGCTGACGGACGACGGGCGGCTGTTCGCCGGGATGGTGGCTCCCGAGCGGTTGTATGAGGTAGCCCAGGAGCACAAGTGACCGCCTTCGCGGTCGAGACCAGCGGGCTCACGAAGCGGTTCGGACGCCAGGTCGCGGTCAACGCCGTCGACCTGGCGGTCCCCCGCGGGGCGGTCTACGGATTCCTGGGCCCCAACGGCTCGGGCAAGACCACGACGATCCGCATGCTCCTCGGCCTGATCCGGCCCACCTCGGGCGGCCACGCCCTGCTCGGCGAGCGGATGCCCGGCGGCGCCGGGACCGTGCTGCCCCGCGTGGGCGCGCTGGTCGAGGGGCCGGGCTTCCACCCGTACCTGTCCGGTTTCGACAATCTGCGGCGGCTCGACGCGGCCGACCGCACCGCGCGGCGGGACACCGCGCAGGCCCGCATCCGGACGGCACTGGACCGGGTCGGTCTGGGCGCGGCGGCCAGCAAGCGCTTCCGGGCGTACTCGCTGGGCATGCGGCAGCGGCTCGCGCTCGCCGCCGCGATGCTCGCCCCGCGCGACCTGCTGATCCTGGACGAGCCGACCAACGGGCTCGACCCGCAGGGCACGCGGGAGGTGCGGGCGCTGATCTTGGCGCTGGCCGCCGAGGGCGCGACGGTCATGCTCTCCACGCATCTGCTGTCCGAGGTCGAGCAGGTGTGCAGCCACGTCGGCGTCATGCACCAGGGCCGGCTGGTCGCCCAGTCCACATTGGAAGACCTGCGCAGCGGGGCCGCGCCGCGCGCCCAGGTCCGCACCGACCGGCCGGTCGACGCCGCCCGTGTCCTGCGGGAGCTGGGCCTGTCCGAGGTGGCCCACGACGGCGCCGGCGCCAGCGGCCTGCTGGGCCCGGTCGCGCCGGAGAAGGTGGTGGCCGCGCTCGTGCACGACGGCGTGCCGGTACGCGGCTTCGCGGTCGTCTCGGCCGACCTGGAGGAGCAGTTCGTCGGCCTGACCGGGGAGGGCTTCGATGTCAGCGGTTGACACGGCGGTGCCCGCCGCCACGACCGGCACGCGCCGCGCGGGCGCGATGCCGTTGCGGTTCTTCGCCTCCGAGCTGAGCCTGATCGGGCGGCGCCGCCGCAACCAGGCCGGCCTGGCGGTGCTGGCGGCGGTACCGATCATCATCGCGGTCGCGGTGAAGATGGCCAACCCGGACCCGTCCGAGTTCGCCGAGGGCGGGCCCAACTTCGTCGGCTCGATCACCAGCAACGGCCTCTTCGTGGCGCTCGCCGCGCTGGCCCTGGAGATCCAGCTGTTCCTGCCGATCGCGGTGGCGGCCGTCGCCGGTGACTCGGTCGCCGGCGAGGCCAACGTGGGCACGCTGCGGTATCTGCTCACCGTGCCGGTGCACCGCACCCGACTGCTGGCGGTCAAGTACGCCGCGATCGTGGTCGGCGCCTTTATCGCCACGGTGACGGTCGCCGGCACCGGCCTGCTGGTCGGGCTGGTGCTCTTCGGCGGTGGTGACCTCACCCTGCTGTCCGGCACGACGATCGGGCTGGGCGAGGCGCTGCTGCGGCTGCTGGCGATCTGTCTCTACATGACCGTCTGCCTGTCCGCGCTCGGCGCCGTCGGGCTGTTCATCTCGACGCTCACCGAGCAGCCGATGGGCGCCACGATCGCCATCACGATGCTGACGATGGCGAGCTGGATCCTCGGCGTGATCCCGCAGATCGACTGGCTCCATCCGTACCTGATCACGCACTGGTGGAACAGCTTCGGCGACCTGCTCCGCGACCCGGTGGCGTGGGATCCGCTGCGCAGCGGGCTGCTGTCCGCGGCGGCGTACATCGTCATCTTCCTGAGCGCGGCGTGGGCGAGGTTCGGCTCCCGCGACGTGACCTCGTAAGAGCCGTGCCACACGGCCGCGTCGGCGCCATGCGCGCCCGGCGTGGCCGCGTGGCATCGTGTGGCCGCCCGCCCCGGGGTCAATAGAAGCCGGCGCCGCCGCAGGTGGAGTAGAGCAGGTGACCGCGAAGCACCAGGCCGGAGCCGGGATCGGTGACCAGCTGCCGCACGCGGTCGAGCTCGGCCGGCGCCACACCGGCGGCCAGGTAGCGGCGGTGGTGGCGGGCCAGGTCGACCGCGAGCAGCAACGCGCCCGGCTCCCCCGCCGCCCAGACCGGCGCGTGGATCGCGGTGTCCACTGTGGTCAGGCCGGCGGCGCGGGCGGCGGTGTGCGCGCGGGGCGCCCAGCCCGGATCCACGCCGAGGGCGGGCAGGACCTGCTCGGCCAGCAGGCGCAGGCAGCGGTCGACCAGGTGGGCGTCGCGGGCGCTCGGCGCGGCCAGCACCGCGTCGTCCGGCCACAGGTGCCAGTCCTCCACGACCAGCGTGCCGCCGGGCGCCAGCGCGGCGGCCAGCCGGCGCAGCAGCGCCTCCGGATGCGGCGTGCGCATGAGCAGCAGCCGCGCACGGATCAGCGCGTACCGGCCGGGAGCGAGCAGGCCGGGCGGCAGCGGTTCGGCGTCCGCGACCACCACCTCGCCTTCCGTGCCGACCCGGTCGGCCAGCCAGACGGGTACGGCGCTGCCGCCAACACCGAGGTCCAGGCAGCGCGCGCCGGACAGGTGCGGGAGCCCGGCCAGCCGCCCGATGCTGAACGCGTCGAGGGCGGCGGCCAGGTACACCTCGCGGCGCACGTCGAGGTCGGTGTCGCTGGCCGTCCTCATCGGACCGAGCCGGTCACGAGGTCGAACGCCACCAGATCGGTGGTGGCGAGCTCGCCGGATCGGACCGAGCCGGTCACGAGGTCGAACGCCACCAGATCGGTGGTGGCGAGCTCGCCGGTGACGATGCCCGTACCGCGCAGGATCGCGACCGCGCGGGCGACCCGGGCCGGCTCGAAGACGCCGACCAGGCCGTTGGCGCGGATGTAGGGCGCCATCAGCTCGATCTCGGCGGCCGCGGTGACCGGGTCCGCCGTCGGCACGTACCTGCGCAGGATCTGGCCCGCCTCCGCCGGATGCGCGACGGCGTACACGAGGCCGGCCAGCAGCGCGTCGGCGAAGCGGCGCACCAGGTCGGGATCCTCGCGCAGCACGGTGGTGGAGGTGACGAGCGCGTTGCCATACAAGTCGGTGAGCACGTCGGAGTACGGCAGCACGACCGCCGGCCGGCCGCCCGCCGCCTTCTCCACCGCGGGCCGCGCCACCACGAACTGCCCCACGCCGTCGACCTTCCGGACAGCGAGAAGCTTCGGCATCTGCGCCGCCTCCACGCCGATCCACTTCACCGAGGCCGGGTCGATGCCGGCGAGCTTGGCGTACGCGGGGAACAGCAGCCATGGGGCGCCGCCCCGCACGCCGCCGATGGTGCGCCCGGCGAGGTCCCGGGGCGTCTCGACGCCGGTGCCGGACAGCGCGGTGACGGAGTTGAGCGTGCGCTGCTGGATCGCCGCGACCGCGCGCACGTCCTGGCGGTACTTGCCGTTGCCAAGCACGATCATCACCGCGGACAGGTCGTTGGCCGAGAACTGGGCCCGACCGGAGGCGAGCAGCCCCAGGTTCTCGACGGTGCCGGAGCCGGGCCGGATCTCCACCTCGATCCCGGCCTCGGCGAAGAAGCCCTTCTCCTTGGCGACCCACGCGTACGCTTCGCGGCCGAAGGCGCCGACCGCGGTCAGGTAGGTCACCTTGTCGGGCGGTGCGGTCTCCGGCTCCCCGCCGCTGTCGCAGGCGCCGGTCGCGAGTACGGCCACCAGTGCGGCGGCGGACACACGCTTGACGAGGTTCACATCTCCTCCGGGGGATGGAAAGGGGCGGGCGTGCCCACGCATGTGGCGCGTCTGCGGGAGGCGCGCGGGCACGCCCGCCGGTCTCGCCCAGCGGCGCGGAGTCGGTGTCGTCACACCGCCGGGGAGTCGTCTACAAGGGAGTGACCGGGGCGCGTTCGCACTCGCGCCCCGGGGTGGCCGGGATCGGGGATTGCCTCCCGGCCGGTGATGCGTCAGATTGCGGTGGTGCCTTTCCGGGGTCGTACTCGGGCCGGAACGCGTTGCCGCGTTCACTGGAAGCACGGTCTCGAATGGCGCTTTCTTGGGACAAGAAGACGATCGGGAAAGGCAATGCCGCCCAAGTGCTTGGCGTTGCGGGACAACGTGTTATCCCGGAAGCGCGCCAACTCCTTTGCCAGTTGCGACATAGCAAAAACGCGGTTTCCGCGCAGGGCCTGGCAACTGGTGCCCAGGACGTGGTAGAAAACTGACCGGATTCGGGCGGACGCACCCGACCGGATTCCCTTACCAGCAAATCCTTTCCACCGTTTGTTCGGGCCGGCTGCGGTGCACGCACAACTGCACGACCGACGCGTCCGCGCCATCGCCACATAGGGCATGGCCGCCAAGAGGTCCCTACGAGAGGTGGAAATGCCGACCAAACGAGAGCAGTTCGTCCAGACGATCCGGGCCCAGTGGCTCGGCCAGCGGATGCGTGAGCTACGCGAAGAGCGCGGCCTCACGCTGAAGTACATCGCGGCATACCTCGGCGTGGAGTTCTCCACGCTGGCGCGATACGAGCGGGCCGAGTGGCCGTTCCGACGTGACCACGTGGTCGCGCTCCTCGACGTCTACGGCGTGTACGACGAACGGGAGCGGGCGCAGCTCGTGCAGCTCGCCCAGGACGCGTGGCGGGTCAACCGCTGGGACGACGATTTCGAAGGAACCGTCTACGACCAGACCTTTGTGGACTACCCGTGGCTGGAGTCGCGGGCGGAGGAGATCTGCACCTACTCCACGATGGTCCTGCCCGGCCTCCTGCACACCCGCGACTACGCCGAGTCCGCGATTCGGTACAGCGAGGGCGCGCAGGCCAATCCGCAGAAGATCGACCGGTGGGTGCGACTGCGCATGGAGCGGCAGCTCATCCTCGACGAGAAGCCGCCCAAGCGCCTCGCCGCACTCGTGGAGGAATCGGTGTTGCGGCGCCAGATCGGCGGCCGGTTGGTGCTTCGCGCTCAACTCGAGCACCTCGCGCGCGCGGTGGAGCGGCCCCACGTCGAGGTGCGGGTGATCCCGACACAGGTGGGTCTGCACGCCGGACTGGGCGGCAGTTTCACGCTTTTCAAGATGCAGCGGCCATATCCGGAGGTGGCCTATGTGGAGCATCTCGGCGGGCGACTCTTCATGGAAGCCACTCGCGCGCATCGCTACTCGAAGGCGTACGATGGCTTGCGGGAGGTCGCACTCAGCACCACTGAGTCGATGGCGCTCATCGCAACACTCGCGGAGGAGTTGTCATGAGCGAGACACTGCCAGGCGTCGCCTGGCACATCAGCACCCGGAGCGACAATCTCGGCGGCAACTGCGTCGAGGCCGGCCCGCTTGCCGACGGCAGCGGCCGGGTCGCGGTGCGGCACAGCAAGGCCCCCGACGGCGCCACGATCGTCTACACCCGCTCGGAGTGGGAGGCGTTCATCGGCGGCGTCAAGGATGGCGAGTTCGACTTCGGCGCCTGACGGTCGAGTCGCCAGCGCTCACACCGCCTGACGGCCGAGCCGTTTCGCGGTCGAGGCGCCTGACGATCCGGCTCTGAGTGGGGGCAGGCGATCCTGCCCCCACTCAGGGTCTACTTTGGATGACTGTCACACGCGCTTCCAACCTTGCCACCGCCTCGTCGTGATGCACTCGACGAAAGACCCGGGCAGACCTCGCTACTGTCCGGTTGGCGGCGGGTCGCTACCGAGTTCCTCAGCCGTTTGCTCTGGCGGCGCCGCCCGATATTTGTCGAGGGCGGCCCGCCGTGGGTGATACGGGCGGGCGACGGTAGAGGCGACCTTCGACCACATGTCGCGTTCGGCGGCGATCGTGTCCGGGAGCCGCAGTCCCATCGCCTCGGCGAGCGGCTGGCGGCCGAGGTTGACCAGTGATCGCACGCCGGCGGCCCAGTCGTCGGTGGCCCGGATCGCGAGTTCGTACCAGACGCGGGTCAGCGCGAACGCCGCGACGGCGAGAAGGTAGAGCGGCCACGCACCGGGGGCCGCCACCAGCGTGCAGCCGAGGGTGGCGACCGCGAGGAGCAGGTTGCCGTAGAGCATGGCGATGGTCATGTCCACTGTGGTGCGTGCCTGTTCGACCTGTTTCGTGGTGCGTTCGGGAGCGGCGGCGCTCAGTTCGTACCACATCCGTTGCGAGTCGAGCCGAAACCGGTCGTACCCGTACTCCTCCAGCCGCCGGATCGCGTTGCCGAGCCGGGTCGGCACCACCTGCCGCTCGTCCACCGGGTAGCGACCCAGCCGTTCCCGCAACAGCCCCAACTGGGAGGCGCTGCGAGCCAGGTCCGCGCGGTACGGTTCGAGGCGCGGATCGGCGCGGACCTCGGCGAGGCGTTCGCGGTCATCGGCGTCGGTCAGCCGGCCGGCGTCCTCGAGCTGGGTGAGCTCGACCAGGTCGACCCGGCCGAGCAGCACCTGCCGCCGCTCGATCTGGCGGCGCCGCCACCGCTCCAGCACGGCGCCCGGCCGCCAGCCGTGTGGCTCGCCTACCTTGGGGCGCCAGCCGACGTAGCCCTCCAGGAGCCGGTACAGCGGGGTCTGGACCGCGGCGAGCAGGAGCCCGACCACGACGGCGGCGAGCCCGACCAGCAGTCCGTCCTGCGAGATGCCCCGTGCGCCGGCGAGTCCGGCGCCGGGCAGGACCACAAGCACGAAGACCAGCACGTTGAGCGCGGCGGGGAGGATCCAGCCGATGAGCAGCGGCCAGCCACCGCCGATGATGCCCTTGACGATGTCGCTCATCGGTCTGTCGGAAAGTCGGGTCCCGGCGGTGGACCGAAGACGCCTTCGTCCGGTCCGTCCCAGTCAGGCTCCGCCGTCACTGCGCCAGGTATGCCTCGCCCGTCCCAGCCCGGATCCTCGGCGGCCGGCGTGTCAAGGTCGTCCGGGCTGCGGATCCAGGCCTCCAGTACCTCATCTTCGTCGTAGATGGTGACCTTTCGGAAGTCGCGCAGCGGCACCGGGTCCGCGCCCTGACCAAGCGCCCGCCATGCCTCCTCGGTGAGTGCGAAGGTCAGCGGCGGGTCGACCGCCGGGCCGTGCAAAGCCCTGGCCAGGCGCAGCGCCCGGTCGGGGCCGGTGTCGTGGTCGATCACCAACAGCACCGGACCGGGCGCCGCGACGAGGTGGCCGGCCAGCACCGCCGGAAAGCGGATCGCCACAGCCGCCGGATGGACGCCCTCGGACGGTACGACCAGCACGAACCGGCCGCCACGCTCCTCGATCCGGACAGCTCCGACGGATTCGGCCGCGGAACGTACCGCCTCGTCGAGCGCGCGGAGGTCGTAATCGCCAGCGTCGACGACAAGGATCCAGGGGGGACTCATGATCCCAGCATCCTCTCAGACGCTGAGGCGCTCCAGCAGCCAGCTCACATGAGGCATCGTCGTGACGGTTTTCGCGTCGTGCTTCGCGTACCCTGGTCTGGTGACTGTCGCGGCCGGCCGAGTGTGTTCGGTGCCGTTGCTGCGCTGGTTCATGGTCGCGGGGGCGTTGTTCACGATCGCGCTGTTCGGTGGCGTGTCGTGTGGTGACAGTCCGCTGGCGCCGGTGTCCGTGGCGGGGCATGTCGCCTGCCCCAACATCATCTTGCAGGCTTCGCTGCCCGGCGGGCTGGAGGCCAAGGCGGACGGTGGCGCTTCGGATGGTGGGCACGGTCTCGGTGAGACTGCGGCCAGCGCCTGCCTGTTCGTGGTCGTGGCGCTGGCTGGGCTGGCGTTGGCCGACGCGGTTCGCGGCCCACTGCTGGCCTACTGGGCGTCCTGGTGGACCCGGCTTCGCGTTCCTCGCCTCCGAGTGCCGGCGTCGGTTCCGATGTGGGTGGCTGTGCTGCGCATATAGGCGCGGCCTGAATTCCTTTCCGCGGTAGCTCCACTGTGGCTTCCGCATGCCTGCCCACACCCGTTTGCCGACTCCGGCGTCAACCATGAATCGAGGACTCACCATGCCACCGCACAAGTCGAAAGCCCGCCGCGCTTCGGCCGGCAAGCAGCGCAAAGGCCCCGGATCCACCGCCGCCACGACCGCCCAGCAGGACCGCCCGCAGGTGCAAGCCGCCAAGAAAGCGGTACGCCAGGCGCGTCGGCGCGGCATGAGCACCAACCTGAAGGTGACGTTGAGCCTCGTCGCGGTCGCGGTGGTCGCGCTCGCCGTCGTGTTCGTGGTCAACCGGTCCGGCGGCGAGGACCTCCTCGCTGGCGAGGTGGCGCAGACCGTGGTCCGGGATGACAGCCACCGGCTCTCCACCGCCGCCGATGGCAAGGTCACCGTGGTGGAGTTCCTGGACTTCGAGTGCGAGGCGTGCGGCGCCGCCTACCCGGGCGTGGAGCGGCTACGCGAGGAGTACGGCGACCGGATCACGTACGTGGTGCGGTACTTCCCGATCGCCAGCCACCCCAACGCGTTCAACGCCGCACACGCCGCGGAGGCCGCCGCGCGGCAGGGCAAGTTCGAGCAGATGTACATCAAGCTCTTCGACAACCAGACCGCCTGGGGCCACAACCAGCAGTCCCAGGTGGAGACGTTCGTCGGGTACGCCAGCGAGCTGGGGCTTGACGTGGAGAAGTTCCGCGCGGACATGGCCGACCCAGCGGTGGAGGCCCGGGTGCGCGCGGACGCCCAGGACGGCGCGCTGTTGGGCGTTCAGGGGACGCCCACGTTCTTCGTCAATGGCGCCCGCTACGAGCAGGAACCCACCTACGAGGCATTGAAGAAGACCATCGACGACGCCTTGGCGCGGTAAGGAAGGGCACGTGTCCAGCACCGTCCACATCCGGCCGGACCGCCCCGACCGCGCCGAACCAGACCAGGCCAGCCCGATCAGCGACCGGCTGATCGGCTGGGTCCTGGCCGTCGGCGGGCTGCTCGGCGGCGCCGCCGCGTTCACCCTGACCGTGGAGAAGATCGCGCTGCTGCGCGACCCCGACTACACGCCCAGCTGCTCGATCAACCCGATCCTGTCCTGCGGCTCGGTCATGAACACGCCACAGGCCGAGGTGTTCGGCTTCCCCAACCCGCTGATCGGCGTGGCCATGTTTCCACTCGTGGTCGCCACCGGCGTCGCCGTACTTGGCGGCATCCGGCTGCCCCGCTGGTGGTGGCTCGGCCTTCAAGCCGGCACCATCTTCGGCATCGGGCTGGTGCACTGGCTGTTCGCGCAGAGCCTCTACCGGATCGGCGCCCTGTGCCCGTACTGCATGGTCGTATGGGTGGTCACGATCGTGCTCTTCTCGTATGTGACCTTGCACAACCTCGACCGTGGACACCTGCCGGTCCCGCCCTCGTGGCGAGCGGCGGTCACCGTGGTCACCCGGCTGCACACCGCGGTCCCGGTCGCCTGGCTGCTGATCCTGACAGTGCTGGTCGGCGAGGCTTTCTGGACCTACTGGCGCACCCTGCTGTGACGGCGGGCACGCGCCCTGGGTCACCTCCCGCGTCTCGGCCGCCCGCTGTGGGAACCGTGCCGCCAGCACGTCTCCCGCGGCGGGCGCCGGCGGTGGAGTAGCCACCGGGCGACCTGACGACTACTGGGCGACAGTCCAGCCACCGTCGACGACCAGCACCACGCCGTTGACGTACGCAGCCAGCGGGGACAGCAGGAACAGGATCGCGTGCGCGACGTTCTCGGGCGCGCCGAGGCGGCCGAGCGGCACGCGGGCCAGCGCTCGTTGCCCGACCGGGCTTGCCGCGAAGCCCGCCAGCCGCGGAGTGTTTATCATTCCGGGTGCCACCGCGTTGGCGCGCACCTCGCCAGCGCGGCAGGCCGCCAGGTGCCGGGTGTAGCCGGCGATCGCCGCCTTCGCGGCCGGATACCAGTCGGGCGAGGCGCCGATCGTCGTGCCGGCGACGGAGGCGACGTTGACGACCGCGCGGCGCGGCTCCGCCGATCCGGGCACGGAGGCCGGCGGCAAGGGCGTCGCCAGCCACGCCGTGGTGACCCGCCGTACGCTTCCGGCGCCGAGCAGGATCCCCTCGTCAAACGGCCGCTCCACCCCGCTTGGCGGGCCGGCGTTGTTGACCAGGTAACGAACCGGGCCGAGGCCGGCCAGCGCCGCGCCCACCTGCTCATCGTCGCCCACGTCGACCGTGGCGGCGACGGTGGCACCACCAACGGCGTCAGCAGTCGCCGCGGCGGCCGCACCGTCGATGTCCCAGGCGACAACCCGCAGGCCCAGCGCCGCCGCGGCGAACGCGGTGGCGCGCCCGATGCCGCTGCCGGCGCCGGTCACGATGACCGTGTCGCCGGGTGTGAAGCCGAGGTGCACGCCGCTCATCCCTCAGCCACGCGGGCCACCGGCGACGTAGATGACCTGGCCGGTGACGAAGCCGGCTCCCTCGGAGGCCAGGAACGAAACGGTGTGGGCGATGTCGTCCGGGTTGCCGACCCGGCGTACCGGTGTCTCCGCCGCCCGCTTCGCCTGGAACTCGGCGAAGTCGACGCCGACCCGCGCGGCCGTGGCCGCGGTCATCTCGGTGACGATGAAGCCGGGCGCGACCGCGTTGGCGGTCACCCCGAACGGACCCAGTTCGATCGCGAGCGTCTTGGTCAGGCCCTGTAGGCCGGCTTTGGCGGTCGCGTAGTTGGCCTGGCCGCGGTTGCCGAGCGCGGAGGTGCTTGACAGCGACACGATCCGGCCCCACTTCTGGTCGACCATGTGCTTCTGCACCGCCCGGGCGCACAGGAACGCGCCGCGCAGGTGGACCGCCATCACGGTGTCCCAGTCGTCGTCGCTCATCCTGAACAGCAGGTTGTCGCGGATCACGCCGGCGTTGTTGACCAAAACGGTCGGCGGCCCGAGTTCGTCGGCCACACGCGTCACCATCGCGTCGACGGCCGTGCGGTCGGACACGTCGGCGCCCACAGCGATGGCCCGGCCGCCTGCCAAACCGATTGCCTCCACTGTGGACTTCGTTGCGGTCTCGTCGAGGTCGACCACGGCCACGGCCAGGCCGTCGTCGGCCAGCCTGCGCGCGGTCGCCGCACCGATCCCTCGCGCGGCGCCGGTTACCACCGCTACTCGTGTGCTCATCTGTTTACCATCCCTTGACGGTCGGCAGGACCTGGTCGGCGAAGCGCTTGAGGTCGGCGTACGCCTCCTGGTGCGGAACTCCCCCGGTGGGTCCGGAGTGGACGATGTCGGTGATCGGAAGTGTGTCGGCGAACTGCTTCAGTGTCGCGGTCACCGTGTCGGCGTCCCCGACGAGTTCGAAGTCGCGGTACGCCTCCGGCGCCGGCGGCAGGCCGTAATGCAGATCTGGGTCGCCTATCTCGGCCCGGATACGCCGGTAGAAGTCCCAGCGTTCGAAGACGAGTTCGCGGCGGCGTTCCCAGACCTTGTCCGGGTGCTCATCGGTGACCGTGATCGACCACGGGTTGGAGATGCGTGCCCGCTTCCTCGGGATCCCGGCTTCCTTGAGGCCGGCGAAGTACGCGGCGTGGAACTCCGGGTCGACGGAGGCGCCGTGCAGGTGAGCGCCGACGCGACCGGCGCGACGGGCGGCGGGCGGCGCGGTCGCGGCCACCCACAGCGGCGGGTGTGGCTGTTGCAGCGGTGCCGGTTGCACGGAGATGTCCTTGAGGTCGTAGTACCTGCCGCTGAAGCTGAACGGCCGCTGTGTCCAGGCCAGCTTCAGCACCTCGATGCCTTCGTCCATCCTGGACGGTCGAGTCTTCGGGTTGTAGCCCAGCGCCCGGTACTCGGCCGCGCTGTGCCCGGAGCCGACGGTCACGTCGAGCCGCCCGCCGGAAAGGTGGTCGAGCACGGCGGTCTCCTGCGCGAGCTGCGCGGCGTGGTGCAGCGGCAGGATGTAGACGTATGAACCGATCCGGATCGTCCGCGTCCGCTCGGCCAGCAACGTGAGGAAGATCGGCACCGACGGCGCGTACCCGTCGGGTTGGAAGAAATGCTCCTGCACCATGATGTAGTCAAAACCCATCGCTTCGCACTCGACCATCAGGTGCAGGCAGTCTTCCCAGTGTTCGCGCCAGGGACGGTTCAACGGGTTGCGCATGTCCATCGTGAACCCGACGTACATGGTTGTATCCCTTCAGACGCGGTAGCAGCGTTCGGCGTTGGTGGCGAACAGCGCGGCGCGCTCGTCCTCGCCCAGGCTCTCGGTCGCGGCCAGGTACGCCTCGGCGAGTTGGGCGAACGGGCCGAACAGCGAATCGACCGGGAAGTTGCTGCCGAAGAAGGCGCGATCGACGCCGAACGTGTCCACGCAGGTGTCGATCCACGGCCGCAGCGCCGCGGCGTCGAGTGTGTGCAGCGTCATCGGCAGCGCCGAAATCTTGCAGGTGACGTTGTCGAGCCGGGACAGCTTCGCCAACCCGTCGGCCCACTCCCGCCGCTGCTCTGCCTCACCACCCTCGGGCCAGCCGGCATTGGCCAACACCACGGGAACTTGGGGATGTTCGCGCAGTACCGGCAGCCAGGCGTCGACCTCGCCCGGCCGGATCACCACATCGAAGACGTGGCTGCCATGTTCCAGCGCGGCCAGCAGCGCGGCGGTCGCCGAGTCGGTCGCGGCGAACCCGGTCAGCACCCGGATGCCCCGAAACAGCGGGCTCCGCGCCTGCTCGGCGACTGACTCGGCGATCGAGGCCGGGTCCGGGTCGACGGTGCCGATGACCGCACGGACCAGCCCCTGCTTCTTCGCGACCTCGTCGAGCCAGCGCGCCTCGGCCACGGAGGTGCCTGGGGCGGTGACCGCGGACTGGTGCACGACGCCATCGACATCGAGTCCGGAGCCGGCGACGTCGGCCCGGTAATCGGCTGGCAGGTAGTCGCGACGCAGCCCGGCCATCTCGCCGAGGCCGAAGTCGTCGCTCCCCTCGGGCGGGTCCAGGGCGGGGTACCACTTGTTGACGCTCAGGTGCCACAGATGCATGTGGCTGTCGAGAAATCGCATGGTCACCTCCTGATCATCGATGGACGAGGTCCGCGATCGCGGCAAGTTTGGCAACGTCGCCGGAGACGAGCAGCGTGGTGACAGCCGACTCACGCCAGGCGGCGAGGTCGTCGGCGATCTTCGCGGGCGGCCCGACGAGGGCGACTGCCTCCACCATCGCGAGCGGCACCGCGGCCGCCGCCTCGGCCTTGTGACCGGCCAGGTACAGGTCCTGGACGCGCGTGCACGCGGCCTCGAATCCCATCCGCGCGAAGACCTCGTAGTGGAAGTTCGCGCCCTTGGCGCCCATCCCGCCGACGTAGAGCGCGAGCAGCGGGCGTACCCGGTCGGCCGCCGCCTCCACGTCGTCGGCGATCTCGACCTCCACCTTGCAGGTGACCTCGAACGCGTCCTGGGTGTGGCGCGCGCCGGGCCGGCTGAAACCTTCGGCTAGCGCCTTCCGGTAGAACGCGTCGTCGCGCGCCGGGTAGAACACCGATATCCAGCCATCGGCGATCTCGGCGGCGAGCGCGACGTTGCGCGGGCCCTCGGCGGCGAGCATCACCGGCAGATCGGTCCGCAGCGGGTGGACCGTCGAGCGCAGCGCCTTGCCGAGTCCGGTGCCGCCCGGGTGCGGAAGCTGGTAGTGCTTGCCGTGGTACGCGACCCGCTCGCGGGCCAGCACCTGCCGGACGATCGCCACATACTCCCGGGTGCGTTCGAGCGGTCGCGGGTACGGCTGCCCGTACCAGCCCTCGACGACCTGCGGCCCGGAGGCGCCGAGCCCGAGCACGAACCTGCCGCCGGAGAGGTGGTCCAGTGTCATCGCGGCCATCGCGGTGGCCACCGGCGTACGCGCGGACATCTGCGCGATCCCCGTACCGAGCCGCATGCGGGTGGTCCGGCTGCCCAGCCACGCGAGCGGGGTCAGCGCGTCCGAGCCGTACGCCTCGGCTGCCCACATCGACTCGTAGCCGAGCCCTTCCGCGGTGGCGACGAGCTCGGCCAGGCCGGGGGGCGGTCCGGCCGACCAGTAGCTGAGCGCCAGCCCGAGCTTGAGCTGTCCGGCCATGTCAGCCCCGCTCCTCGGCGAGCAGCCGCCGCGCGATGATGATTTTCTGGATCTCGCTGGTGCCCTCGTAGATTCGGTAAAGGCGGGCGTCGCGGTAGAGGCGTTCGACCGGCACGCCGTGCATGTAGCCCATCCCGCCGTGCACCTGCACGGCCCGGTCGACGACGCGGCCGAGCATCTCGCTACAGAACAGCTTCGCCGCCGACGGGCCGATCCGCCGGTCACTGCCGTCGTCGTAGGTGCGGGCCGCGTCGAGCACCAGCGCGCGGCCGGCGCACAGGTCGGTCGCGGACTCGCCGAGGTGCGCCTGCACGAGCTGGAAGTCGCCGAGCGTGGTGCCGCCCTGCTTGGCGGAGGCGGCGTAGCGGACCGACTCGTCGACCAGGCGCTGCGCCATGCCCACGCAGCACGCGGCGATGTGTACCCGCCCGCGCGCCAGCGAGCGCATCGCAGCGGCGTACCCGGCGCTCTCCACCCCGCCGATCAATCGGTCCGAGGGCACGCGTACGCCGTCGAAATGGATCTCGGCGGTGGTGGAGCCGCGCTGGCCCATCTTCTTGTCACGGGGGCCGACGGTGACCCCAGGTGTGTCGGTGTCGACGACGAACACCGAGATGCCGGCGGCGCCGGGTCCCCCGGTGCGGGCGAACACGATCAGGATGGTGGACCAGTTGGCGTTGGTGATGAAGCGCTTGTGGCCGTCGATGACGTAGTCGTCGCCGTCACGTACCGCCCTGGTCCGCAGCCCGCTGGGGTCCGAGCCGGCCTCCGGCTCGGTCAGCGCGAAGGAGGCGACGCACTCGCCGGTGGCCATCCGCGGCAGGAAGCGCTTCTTCTGCTCGTCGGTGCCGAAGTTGGCCAGAACCTGCCCGGCGATGCCGTTGTTGGTGCCGAACATCGACCGGAACGCCGGGGTGGTGTAGCCGAACTCGATGGCCAGTCGGGCGTCCTGGAGTGTGGTCAGCCCGAGGCCGCCGTACTCCTCCGGCAGGGCGTACCCGAACAGGCCCATATCCGCCGCGCCGCGGCGGATCGCCTCGGGGATCTCGTCGGTCTCCTCGATGACGTCCTCGGCCGGCACGACGACCTCGCGCACGTACGCCCGGACGGTCCGCAGGATCTCCTGGAACTCGGCTTCCTCCATCAGCGGCCTTCCTGTCTATCTTAAATAAGATAGCAGGTTAGCGTCTCAAGTAGGTCGTCTGTTCCGCCACCCCCACCAGCCGTGTGCCGGCCGACCACAGGCTCGCGCGGCCGACGGTGAACCGCTCCCCCCGCGCGACGAGCCCGATGTCGACCAGCACCCACTCGTCGACCTCGCCGTCGAACACGCGCAGCGTGGCGCTGACCGTACTGGCCCGCACGAGCGTCGGCTCCAGCCGGCGCATCAGGTACGGGATGTGGTCGCTGGCCACGGCAAGCCGTACCTCGTCCGGGACAGGCACGCGGGTACGCACCCACAGCCGCACCCGGCTGGCGTCACCCGCGTCGAGGCGCTCGCCGGCGACCCGGACGTCGAGCAGCGCGCCTACCCCCGGACCGGGCCCCAGGGTGTAGCGCCGCTCCGGGCAGTCGCCCGGCGGCGGTACGTCCGGCGGCGCCGCCGCCGTCTCGACCGGCCCCGGCCGGGGGCCGACCACCGCGGTGCCGCCGAGGACGAGTTGGCCGTCGACGTAGGCGTCGACGCGGCTGTGCCGCAGGGTACGCCCGGCCACGCCGACCTCGTGCCGCACGGACAGCAGGCTGCTGACGCGGACCGGGCGGTAGAACCCGGCGGCGAGGTCGATCACGGACCCGTCCCCGTCGCCGCGCGCGGCCTCGACGAGGAGCCCCAG
This sequence comes from Phytohabitans kaempferiae, assembly GCF_042433955.1. Lineage (NCBI taxonomy): Bacteria > Bacillati > Actinomycetota > Actinomycetes > Micromonosporales > Micromonosporaceae > Phytohabitans > Phytohabitans kaempferiae. The sequence goes on from NZ_JBHLUH010000007.1 coordinate 121,565, forward strand.
GCCCCAGCCGCCGAAGAACCATCCGTCGCCACTGCACAGCTCCGGCACCGCGACCAGCTCTCCGGTCAGCCCGCTGACCGGCCATGCCGTGACCGTCACGCGGGCGACCGCTGCGCGACCGCGGCCCGGAGGTCGCGCTTGAGGAGCTTGCCGCTGGCGTTGCGGGGAAGTGCGGTCACGAACTCGACCCCGCGCGGCACCTTGAAGTTGGCCAGCCGCTGGCGGATCCAGGCGATGATCTCGTCGGCGTCGGGCTCCGCGCCGCGCCTCGGCACCACGTACGCCCGGGGCACCTCGCCGAGCCGCTCGTCGGGTACGCCGATGACCGCGACCTCGGCGATCGCCGGATGGCGGGCAAGCGCCTGCTCGATCTCCGCGGGCGAGACTGTGAACCCGCCGACGAAGAACAGGTCCTTCAGCCGGTCGGTGATCTTCAGGTTGCCGTCCGCGTCGAGTGTGCCGATGTCGCCCGAGTGCAACCAGCCTTCGGCGTCGATGGTGGCGGCGGTGGTTTCCGGGTCGTCCCAGTAGCCGGGGGTTACGTTCTCGCCGCGGATCAGCACCTCGCCTGGCTCGCCGGGCGGCAACGGGTTGCCGTCGAGGTCGACCACGCGCAGCTCGATCCCGGGCAGCGCACGGCCGCTGGTGTTGGCGATCAACTCGGCACCGTCGCCCTCGCGGCACATGGTCGCGGTGCCGAAGCACTCGGTCATCCCGTACGCGGTGATGAACCGCTCGAAGGGCAGGTCGGTGCGGGCCCGCTCGACCAGAGCCACCGGCACGACCGCCGCGCCGGTGGCGGCGACCCGCAGCGACGACAGGTCGTACGCCTCCCGGTCGGCCGACTCGAGCAGGGAGTAGAAGACGGTCGGCGGTCCGTTCATCACCGACACCCCGTGGTCCTGGATCATGCGCAGCACCTCGCGAGTGTCGAAGACCCGCAGGGGCACGATCGTCAGCCCCCGCATGAGCGAGGTGATCATGCCGGCCTTGTTGCCGGCGGTGTGGAAGAGCGGGTTGCTGACCAGGTAGCGGTCGCCGCGGCGCAGGCCCCAGATGCGGCCGTACTTCTCGTACAGGTCGAGTGAGTAGCCGTGCGGGATCGTGACCCCTTTGGCGCGGCCCGTCGTACCAGACGTGAAGATGATCTCGGCAAGGTCGCTGGGCTCGACGGCCAGCGCGCTCTCCCGTGCCGTCTCGGCGGAGACCGTGCCCGCGCCGGCCAGGAAGTCGTGCCAGCCGGTGACACCGGGCTTCGCTGCGCCGGCGTCCGCGATGTCGACCAGGGGTACGCCGGTCAGCACTCCCGGCTCCTCGCGCAGCGCGCCCGCGTAGTCGTACCCGAGGAAGCCGTCCTCCATGAACACCGCCGCCGCGTCGACACGGGTGAGGATGTCGCGGGCCTCCGGGCCGCGGAAGCGGGTGTTGAGCGGGACGACCGTCGCGCCGGCGCAGTGCAGGCCGAGCGACATGATGATCCAACGCTGCGAGTTGGGCGCCCACAGGCCGACCCGGTCGCCGCGCCGGATGCCCATCGCGATCGCGGCGCGGGCGACGTCGAACGCCGCCTCGCGCAGCGCCGTGTATGTCAGGCGGACGTCCTCGTCGATGACCGCGAGGTCGTCCGGGAAGCGGGCGGCACTGGCCAGGAGCATGCGTGGTGTGGTGCGCTCCGGCGCGCGCTCGGCTGCCGGTGCGGCGGGGTCTTCGGGGGGTGTCTGTTCGGGCACTTCCGGCTCCTTGGTCACTCTCCGCTGAATTGCGGCGGCCGTTTTTGGACGAACGCGGTCAGGCCCTCGCGGAAGTCCTTGCTGCGGGAGGAGATCTCCAGCGAGAAGCCCTCGGCCCGCAGTTGGTCGTCGAGCCGCTGGTCGGCCGCCTGGTTGATCAGCGCCTTGGTGAGGCCGAGCGCCACCGTCGGTCCGCCCGCGAGCCGGCTGGCCAGCGCGTGCGCCACGGAGCCCGCTTCGCCGGCGGCCACGACCTCGTGGACGATCCCCCACTCCGCCGCGGTACGCGCGTCGAGCCGCTCGCCGAGCAGCAGCAGGCGGCGGGCCCGCAACGGCCCGACTGCCCGGGTCACCAGCCAGGTCGCGCCGCTGTCCGGGGTCATCCCCCGGGTGATGAACGGCTCCCAGAACGTGGTGGTCTCGTCGGCGACCACGAAGTCGCTGGCCAGCGCGAGCTGCATGCCGATGCCGACCGCGTATCCACTGACCGCCGCGACGACCGGCACCTGGAGCGCGCACAGTTGGGGGATGAGCCGGTGCGCCTGCGACGGGAGCCGCCGCTGGATCGCGCCCACCCGGGGACGGTTGGTGGGGTCGGCGTTGCGGCGCACGATGTCGAAGCCGCTACAGAAGTCGTCGCCCTCGCCGGAGAGCACGACGGCGCGCACCTTCTCGTCGTTGTGGGCCGTCTCCAGCGCGTCGTTGAGCGCGCGGATGCCATCGTCGTTGAGCGCGTTGCGCCGGCCAGGGTCGTTGATGCGCAGGCTGAGAAGGCCGTCGCTTAGGTCGATCTTGACGCTGTCCAACGTCGGGTACGGCCTTAACATGCAAGCATTATAAAGATGGAAGGTCTGTAACGTCAGCCCCACTCGCATGTACTAGCTATCTTTACTATGATTGAATAGCGGAGCTGAACGGGACAGAGAGGGCTTCCATGAGCGTTGCACCAACGGAGGGCGAGCTGCCCACGGTCGCCCCCGGCAACGCTTCCCTACCGCATCTGCTGGACGGACACCCCGCGACGCCGGACACCACGATCGTCCACATGGAAAGCGGGTCGCTGACCCTCGCCGAGCTGCGGGACGCCGTGGCGCGGGTCGCCGCCGCCATCACCAGCGCCGGCATCCGGCCTGGGCACGCCGTGGGCGGCCTGGTCGGTTCGGGCCCTGCGGGCGTGGTCGTGATGTTCGCCGTCTGGACCGCCGGTGCGGTCTACATCCCGATCAACCGGCGTGCCGCACCCCGCGAGGTCGCCGGGCTGATCTCGGAGACCGCGGCCGACATGTTGCTGGGTACGCCCGAAGACCTCGACCGGCAGCACGTCGATGTCGGCATGGTCGAGCTGGACGAGTCGACGTGGGACGCGCGGGTGCGTCGCCCGCGCTCGGGTGGCGGCAATACGTACGCCCCCGATGTCGCGATGGTGCTGCGCACGTCGGGCACCACCGGGAAGCCGAAGGCAGTGCTGCTGCGCCACCAGAGCACGATCGACGCGCTCGACTCGAGCCTACGCAAGCTCGCCCGCCGCCGGGGCCCGCGACCGCGACGCGACCCCGGCGCCACGCGGGTCAACCTGATCCCACTCTCGCTGGCGCTGTGGAGTGGGATCTTCAACACACTTTTCGCGTTGCGTGCCGGTTTCGGCGTGGTGCTGCTGGAGCGCTTCTCCCCCAATTCGTTCGCCAGCGCGGTACGCGCGCACGGCATCAAGTCCACTGTGCTCCCTCCGGCGATGATCAGCGCGCTTTGCGACAGCGACGTCGAATCGCTGGCTCCGCTCGAGATCGTGCGCTCGATCACCGCGCCGCTGTCGCCCGCGACCGCGCGCCGGTTCCGCGACCGGTTCGGGGTGCTGGTGCTGAACTCGTACGGCCAGACCGAACTGGGCGGCGAGGTCGTCGGCTGGACGATCGAGGACATCCGGCGGTTCGGCGACGCGAAGCTCGGCGCGGCGGGCCGCCCGTACGACGACGTGGACGTGCGGATCCTCGACGACGACCGAGGCGAGCTCGGCATCGACCAGTCCGGGCACATCCACATCCGCTCGCCGTTCCGGATGCGTGGGTACGCCACCGGTGGCAGCCAGGATCCACCACCCGGCGACCGATTCGTCGACGGGTTCCTGAGCACCGGCGACATCGGCCGGCTGGACACGGACGGGTTCCTCTGGATCGAGGGCCGGGTCAGCGACATGATCAACCGCGGCGGGCTGAAGGTCTTCCCGGACGAGGTCGAGGAAGTCCTGCGTCGGCATCCGGCGGTACGCGAGGCCGCGGTCGCCGGGGTGCCGGACAGCCGGCTCGGCGAGGTACCGTACGCCTGGATCGTGGCCGTCGACGGCGAGTCGGTCGACGGGGCAGCGCTGGCCGCGTGGTGCCGGCAACACCTGGCGCCCTACAAGATCCCGGTCGAGTTTCTGGCCGCCGACGAGCTGCCCCGCTCGGACCTCGGCAAGCTGCTGCGCCGGGAGCTCCGGGCCGGCGTCGAGCGCCCGTGAGGTGAAGCATCTCCCCGTAGCACACCGGCGCCGGTGTCCCACGGCGGCTCCGACGGAGCCAGCGCACCTCATACCTCTACTTAGGGTACAATGATTGTATAGTTGGCAAGACGCATTGGACACGTGCTGCCTTGACTAGCCGAGCGGTGGCATTAAGTCTGCGTCGAAGCCTAGGTGCGAGAGGGACCCCGTGCGACAACTACGACAGCCGAGGTTGGCCGAGATCGTCGCGGCGAAGCTACGCGATGACATCCTGTCCGGCCGGTTGACCGAGGGCGACAGCCTGCCCCGCCAGGAGCACCTCTTCAACGAGTACCGGGTGAGCCTGCCGGCGGTCCGCGAGGCGATGCGGATCCTGGAGACCGAGGGGCTGATCTCGGTGCGGCGCGGTAACGTCGGCGGCGCGGTCGTGCACCTGCCGACGCCGATGCGCATCGCCCGCACGATCAGCATGGTCCTGCAGACCCGACAGACCACGATGAGCGACGTCAGCCTGGCCCTGCTCAACATCGAGCCGACCTGCGCCGCGCTGTGCGCCACCCGCCCCGACCGGGCGGAGACCTCGGTGCCGGCGCTGCGCAAGGCGCTCAAGGAGCAGCAGGACGCGTTCGACGACCCGGTGCAGTTCCCGATCCTGGCCCGCCGCTTCCACGAGGCGCTGGTCGCCAACTGCGGCAACGAGACGATCATCGTGATCATCGGTGCGCTGGAGACGCTCTGGACCGCGCACGAGTCGAGCGTCTGGTCGGAGGCCACACTGGTCGACGCCGAGGCCGACCCTTCGTCCCCGATGGGGCGCAGGTCGCTGCGGGCGGCCCTGCGCGACCACGAAAAGCTGGTCGACGCGATCGAGGCCGGCGACCGCGAGCGGGCAGTCCGTCTGGCCACCGCTCACCTGGCCGCCACCCGGCGCTCGAGTCTCGGCACCGTCGACGGCAACGTCAACACCAACCTCCTGGACGCCTTCGACCTGGGCTCCTCGTAGCCACGCGGTCCCCGGTGATCAAGGCTCCTCTCGATCAGCTCATTAGGAGCCTTGATCACGTCTACGCGCCGACGGCCTGGCGGCGGATCTCGTCGTCGACCAGGTTCGCGGCGGGAACGACCTCGGTGTACGTGAGCGTCCCCTTGACCGCCAGAAACATCTCCTGCATTTCGGTCAGCGTGTCCTCGTTCACGGTCAGCGTCGGGTCGAAGACGTAGAGGCCGCCGCCGCTGATCGTGGTGTCCGGCACCTTCATGAACGTCGCGAGCGCCTTGACGACCTCCGCGTCCTCGCGCCAATCGCCCTGCATCCGCTTGGCGCCGCAGGCCACCGCGGTCAGGTATTTGACACCGGTGGCACGGTCGTCCTTCAGCAGGTCGTCGCCGTAGATCACACCGGCGGTGGTGCTCGTGCCGTACGCCTGCTTGGAGTCCACAATGGCCTTGCCGGCGCCCTGCTCGACCGCCTGCTGGGTGTACGGCGCGATCAGCATCGCGCCGGCGATGCTGCCGTTCTTGAGCGCCGGCACCATGTCGGCCACCGCCAGCGGCACCAGCTCGACGTCGGCGAACGTGAGGCCACCGGTCGCCAGGGACTTGCCGAGCAGGTAAGAGGTGGCGGTGCCCACACTGCCGAGCACGGCGACCCGCTTGCCCCGCAGGTCCTGCACGGTCCCGATGCCGCTGCCGCCGAACAGCGCGCTGGGCGGGTCTTCGCCGGCCGGCGTGTTGATCGAACCCAGCGACGCCACCATCTTGAGGTTCGCGCCGCGGGAGACCTGGTTGAACAGGCCGGCCGACGGGGAGCCCACGTACGCGTGGATCCGGCCGTTGGCGAGGAACGCGATCGCGTCCGCCGGGTTGTTGATCGGCTGGAACTTGATCTGCAGCTCCTGCTCGGCGTAGCAGCCGAGGGCGTCGGCGATGAACGCGGGTGCCAGCGAGGCGCCCGGGATGTATCCGACCTCCAGAGTCTTGGGTCCGGTCGTGCCGCCCGGCGGTTCCTCGTCGTCGGAGCCGCACCCGGCGAGCACACCGAGGGCGAGGATCGGCACAAGGACAGCGGCGTGGAGACGGCGTACTCTCATGCCGGCGTTCTTCCTTTCGTCGGTCAGCGGTTCCAGGGGGTCAGCAGCCGCTCGACGCCGCGCAGCAACAGGTTCGCGAGGACGCCGATGAGCGAGATGGAAACGATGCCGACGTACATGTGCTCGGGCACGCCGAGGTTCCAGGAGTTCCATACCAGAAACCCGAGTCCCGCGTCGGCCGCCACGAACTCGGCGCCCACGATGACGATCACCGCGAGGCCGGAGGCCAGGCGCAGCCCGGTCAGCATCTGCGGCAGTGCCGCCGGCAGCGTGATGTGCCACAGCGTCGCCGCGAACGACGCCTTGCAGGAGCGGCCGACGTCAAGGTAGCGGTGTGAGACGCCGTGGACCGCGTCGATCGTGCTGATCAGCACCACGAAGAAGCAGGTGAGCGCGACGAGCAGTACCTTGGTGGTCTCGCCGAGGCCGAACACGAGCAGCAGCAGCGGCAGGATCGACAGCTTCGGGATCGTGTATAGCGCCGAGATTGTCGGCTCCAGCGCGGCACGCAGCAGCGGCCAGGAGCCGATGGCCAGTCCGAGGAGGAGCGCGCTGAGGCTGCCGGTCACGTAGCCGATGGCGATGCGTCGCAGACTCGCCCCGACCGCCTCCGGGTACACCCCGTTCGCGATGATGTCGCCCCACGCCGACACGATCACGCTCGGCGCCGGGAAGTAGTTGTTCTCCAGTACGTCGCGACTGGCCAGCATCTGCCAGACGGCGATGAGCACGACGGGTACGGCCACCGCCAGTCCCCGTTCGAGCAGCCGCCGCCGGCGGGCGTACCCGCGCGGGTCGCGCTCGACCGGGCCGGGGGTGAGCGACCGCCAGGTCCGCTCGTCGACGGTGGTCGCGGGCTCGTATGTCGTGCCGGTCATGCTGGTTGCAACTCCCTGCGCAGCCGGTGCCAGATGTCGTCGCGCAGCTTCGCGAAGTCCTCCGACGAGCGGATCCGGTCCGGGTCGCGGGGCCGGGGGAACGGCACGTCCACGACGGTGGAGATCCGGCCGGGTCGGGCGCTCATCACCGCGATCCGATCACCGAGCAGCAGCGCCTCGTCGATCGAGTGGGTGACGAAGACGACCGTGCTGCGGTTGGCCTGCCACAGCTCCAGCAGCTTCTCCTGTAGCAGCAGGCGCAGCTGCGCGTCGAGCGCCGCGAGTGGCTCGTCCATCAGGAGCAGCTCGGGGCGTACGGCAAGCGCGCGGGCGATCGCCACGCGTTGCTTCATCCCGCCGGAGACGGTGTCCGGGTACGCGTCGGCGAAGGCGGCGAGGTCGAGCTGAGCGAGCCAGTGGTCAGCGACCTCGCGCGCCCGGGCCCGCCGGACTCCGGCCTGTAGCAGCGGGAACATCACGTTGTGCCGGATCGTCTTCCACGGGAACACCGAGTAGTCCTGGAAGACGACGGCCGACAGCGTACGGCTCGGCTCGTCATGGCGGATGCGGACCACACCACTGGACGGCCGCTCCAGCTCGGCCACGATGCGCAGCAGGGTGGTCTTGCCGCAACCGGACGGGCCGAGCAGGCAGAGGAACTCGCCGTCGCGCACGTCGAGCGTGATGCCGGACAGGGCCTCCACCGAACCGGCGCGCGTGGAGAAGACCTTGCCGACGTCGCCGATCTCGACTTTGACAGCGGGCTCAGCCACGACCAGCCTCTCGGTCAACGAATGTAATGATGTAGAAGATAGATGTCATAGTCATGAAACACAAGGTGTCGAAAGCGCCTGGACGGTGGCTCACAACAGTTCGTCGGCCGCCCGGGTCTCGATCGCGTACGCCTCGGCAAGCGTGCCGCGTACCCCTTCGCCGACCGCCCGCTTGATGGCGCGTACGGCGGCCGGCGGGTGTGCGGCGATCAGCTCGGCGATGTCGAGCGCCCGGTCCAGCGCGGTGCCGGCCGGGACCACCTCGCTGACGTAGCCCCACTCCCGCATGCGTTCCGCGCCGAACCGCGCGCCGGTCAGCAGCACCTGCATCGCGGCCGCGTATCCGATCTGGCGCGGCAACCGGGCGACGGTGCCGCCGCTGGCCATGAAGCCGCGGCCCACCTCGGGCGTGCTGAACTGTGCGGTGTCGCCCGCGATACGGATGTCGGTGGCGCCGACGAGTTCGAACCCGGCGCCGAAGCAGATGCCCTCGATGGCGGCGACGACCGGAAACGGCAGCACCCTGTCGCGCAGGATCGCGCCGTGGATGTCGCCCCACAGGTGCTCGGGCAGCTCGCCGCCGCGCAGGGCGGCGGCGACGTCGTCCGGAAACGTCTTGAGGTCGGCGCCGGAGGAAAAGTCCCGTACACCGGTCACGACCGCGACCCGGGCGCCGTCCGCCGCGACATCGCGCCAGGCCCGCGAGAGCGCCCGGAACCCGGGCAGGTCCAGCGCGTTGCGGCGGGCCGGTTTGTCGAGCGTCACCAGCGCCACGTGCGGCCGGGGCGTCTCGACCCTGATCACGGCTTGGCCACCGGCCGGGTCACCGAGTTCGTACCGCCGAAGCAGAACTGGCTGCGCCCGGCCTTCGCGCCGACGACGAAGAACTCGAAGCAGTCGGCCGACGGGTTGACCGTCACCGGTGTCTCGGGTGCGTCGAGCAGCCACCGCAGCTCGGGGTGGGAGATCTCGAACGCCGGCATCGACTGGTTGAGCATCACCTGACGGAACGGCAGCTTGGTACGCCGGTGGATGGCCTCGCGGATCTCGGCCGGCCCCCAGCCCGCGTCCGCGAAGGCCGCCGCGTGGTCCGGCGCCATCAGCAGCATGTTGGAGAACGCGCCGTGGAACGGGTAGCCGGCCGACAGCGGCGCGTCCTTCTTGATGAGCCACGCGCCCGCGGACGGGGTGCCGACCGCGTGCGCGGTCAGCGTCGACCAGCTCTCGACGAGCTTGTCCGGATCGGAGTTCTGGAAGTCGAAGAACTCCGTCATTCCATAAGGGACGTTGACGGTCACGGTGGACTGCTCGCGGGCGAAGCCCTGCTGGACCCGCCACGGCTCCCACGGCGTACGCTCCTCGTTCTCGGCCACGCAGGCGGAGAACTTCATCGGCGTACCGATCGTGTCCATGTCGGTGATGCCCGGGTACGACAGGCCGACGTTCATCATCACCAGCCGCAGCGCCCGGCCGATGGCGACGTTGACCTCGGAGATCGAGCCCGGTCCCAGCGCGCAGATGCCCCGGTTCATACCGATCTCGTCCGCGATCGGCCCGGATACGAGGATCAGCGGCGCCTGCGGGCCAGTGGACATCGCCCACGTGCGCAACCCGATGGACGGGTCGAGCACGCACTCCATGACCGCCATCAGCACCGGCATCGCCTCCGGCCGGCAGCCCGCCATCACCGCGTTGGCGGCGATCTTCTCGACGGTGCCGATGCCGAAGCCGGGAGCGAAGTCGCCGACCTCGTGTGCGCCGTCGAGCCCGGACGCCTCGACCATCGCGGCCACCTTGCGTCGCGTCGGCGGCACGAGCGGCAACCCGTCGCTCCAGCCGTTGGCCACGAACCGCCGCTGCATCGCGTCGAACGCGTCCATCAGATCAGCGCCGTCGAAGTGCAGCTCCGGCGCGCCCTCCAGCACCATCGAGTCGAACTCGGGCAGCACGTCGTACACCGCGCGCGGCGTCGTGAGCAGCTCGACCAGCTCGTCGAACGAGTCGTCGACCATCGTCCGGATCTCGTCGGTGCCCTTGTTGGAGAAGCAGTCCGGCACGATCAGCGGGCAGGCTTCGGGTACGCCGAACGTCTTCGCGCTGAACCGGGCGTCCTCGTCGAAGATGGCGGCGGTGTAGCCAATTGCCGGCACCCCGCGCCGCTCGACCTCGCAGAGGTCGCGCACGAGCCAGCTACAGCAGCTGCCGCAGTCGGCGGTGGTGGCGACCACCGCGTCAACCTGCCGCTCGATGAACGCGAGCTGCTCGTCGTCGAGGTAGCGGGTGGTGCCGCCGAGCGCGCCGGTCAGCTCGACGAACGTGACGCCGGTGAACCGCTCCGCGATCAGCTCCCGGGCACGGGCGAGCGCGTCGAGCCCGTTCTGCTTGCCGTTCCAGTACAGCGCGACCGTGGCGCCGTCGAGGGTGGCCGGCCGGGGCGCGGGCGGGAACCGGTCACCGCCGGCGTGCGAGCGCGGCGTGGCCACCGGGTTGACGATCGTCAGCGTCTGTGTCGACGGCGCGGCCTGAACCCGCGGCTGCGTCTGGGTCACGGCAGTACCTCCACAACCAACTCGGCACCGGGACGGCGACGCCCCAGGGTTTCGGACATCAACTGGTGCAGCTCCTGCTGTGGCAGTACGCACACGTCGTCCTGGCAGTCCGGGCCGGCGTTGCCGGGCCGGTAGCCGACGCGCAGCACCTCGCCTTCGCTCTCCAGGAGCACGACCTGGCCGCCGTCGCGGCGGACCATCCGGTCGAACTGGGCGACGATCTCCGCACCGAGGGACGTCAGTGACATGGTTCCTCCTGTCGTCGACCTAATCTAGGAACCTAGTCTTGACCTCGCCATCAAGTCAATGTTTCTATCATTGCCCTGTTAGGAGGTCCGCATGTCCGACGACGCGCTGATCCGTTCCCTACTCGGCCGAGCCGCCCACCTTGCCGACGAAGGGACACCGGAGGACTACCGGGCGCTCTACACGCCCGGCGCCATCTGGACGATGGGCGAGAGCACGCAGACCGGTGTCGAAGAGATCATCGAGGCCACGCGACGACGGCGCGCCCAGGGCGTCAGCGGTCCCGGCACCGGGACGCGGCACTTCGTCACCCCGATGCACGTGACCGTCGACGGAGACAGCGCGACCGCCGTCTCGTACTTCCTCTTCCTCGGCGACACGGCCAACGCGCCGGCGGTGAAGCTGTTCGGCGTCTACACCGACGACCTGGTGCGGACGGCGGACGGCTGGCGGATCAGCCGGCGCGTCAGCCGGGCCGGATGACCGCGCCGCTACGCGGGATCGGTGAACCGGTGCACGGCGGACCAGGCCACGACCTGCTCGATCCGGCGCGGGTAGCCCTTGCGCAGCCGGCGACCGAATTCCTCCTCCAACTCGCGCATGAACGCGCCCGCCCGCCCCGGGTCGCGCGCGGCGACCGCCTCGTGCACCGCGCGCAGCCGGCGCAACACCTCCAGCCGGTACGGCTCGTCGGGGACGAAACCCGAGCTGTTGACGACCGCGCGCAACGCCGGCGACAGGATCACGAACAGCTCGTTGTGGCTGCTCGCGGCCAGGTGCCGCCAGTACCGCTCGTACGCCGCGGCGAACTCCGGGTAGGAGCCGACCACGCCCTCGATCGTGTCGAGGTCGGCCGCCATCCGCGCCACCTCCTCGTCGGTGGCGTTCTGGGCGGCGAGCTCGGCCATCCCCGGCTCGATCGCCACCCTGGCATCGAGCACGGCGCGCAGCGGCGCCCCGCCGAATTGCAGCAGCAGCGCGATCGTCGAGGCCAGGTGCTGCCAGCCGGGCGCCACGATCTCCGGGCCTCCGCCCGGACCAGGCCGCATGACGATCACGCCCTGGGCCTCGAGGAACCGCAGCGCCTCGCGGTAAGTGCCGCGGCCGACTCCGTGCCGGCGCATCGCCTCCGCCTCCGGCAGGTAGCGGTCGCCGGGCCCCATGCCGTCTTCGGCCATGGTGGCCACGATCTGGCGGGCCACCTCGAGCGAGAGCTTCGGGCGGCGGCCGGCGTTCGCCGTCGGATCGCGCATCAGCAGATGGTACGGGGGCGGTAGTGAACGACATCGGCATCGTCCGGCTCTCGCATGTCGGGTTCGCGGTCGGCGACATCGACGAGTTCCGGGGTACCTGGGGAGCCGCGCTCGGGATCACGTCCTGGGCCGTACGCGAGATCACGCAGGAGCCGGGGACGACCAAGCTTCGCGGCGCGGTCGCCGGGCCGGCGTTCTCGCGCATCGCGTTCGCCCGGCTCGCGGACACCTCGGTCGAGCTGGTCGAACCGCACCACGGCGAGACGCGCACCGCGCTGTGGCTGGCCGAGCACGGCCCCGGCATCCACCACCTGGCGTTCTGGGTCGCGGACCTGACGCGGGCGCTGCACGCGCTGGGCGACTCGGTCGAGGTCACGTACTCCCCGGTCGACGTCGCGTCGGCCGCGATGATACGCGGCACCGGCGCATTACCCACAGTGGACGATGTTGCCGGGTTCTGGGCGTACACCGAGCACCACGCCGCGGACGTGCCGTGGTGCCTGGAGCTGCTCGACGCCCGGCGCGCCGGGACGCTCCGCGCGACGTTCGGCGACCACCTCGTCTACCCCGACACCCCGGCGACGCGGCTCCCGGCGGACGCGGCATGACCGGCGAGTCGCTCGACGCGCTGCTCGCGGCCGCCGCCGCCGACGCCGCGGACGTCACCGCGCTGGTCTGCGGCCCGCGCCGCTACACGTACGCGGAACTCGACGCGGCCGTCCGCGCGGGCGCGGCGGCGTGGCTGCGCGACGGCCTCGCACCCGGCGACCGGGTCGCGGTCTGGGCCGCGAACACCGCAGACTGCGCGGTCGTCATGCTCTCGGTGATCGTCGCCGGCGGTGTGCTGGTGCCACTCAACCCCCGCTACACCGCCCGCGAGGTGGGTCAGCTGCTGCCGAGAGTGCGCTGCCGGTACGTGGTCGCCTCCGCGCACACCGCCGACCGGCGGCTGGCCGACGAGGTGCTGCCGATCGCGGGCGACGCCACCGTGGTCGTGATCGACGGCGAGCCCGGCGCTGACCCCGACCGCGGCACGCCACCAGCGGGCCCGCGGCACTGGGCCGAGCTGGTGCGCGGCGCTGGACCGGGCCAGGCGGCCCAGCCGTCGCCCCTGGCGGCGATCCAGTTCACGTCCGGCACCACCGGCCGGCCCAAGGGCGCGCTGCTGAAGCAGGCGCCGATGATCGGCACCGCGCGCACCTGGGCGCGCGTGGTCGGCCTGAGCCGCGGCGACCGGTACCCGGTGCTCTATCCGCTGGCGCACGTCGGCGGTTTCAAGACCGGGCTGGTGTCGTGCATCCACGCGCGGGCGACGATCGAGCTGTTGCCGGTCGTGTCGGCCGCGGGGATCGTGACGCTCGTCCGGGGCGGCGGGGTCACCGTGCTGAACGCCCCGCCGACGGCGCAGGCGTACGTCCTCGCCGCCCGGCGCGCCGGCGAGCTACCCGGGGACCTCGGCATCCGGACCGCGGTGATCGGTTCGGCGGTCGTCGCGCCAGAGCTGGTCCGCGGCCTGCTGCGCGACGTCGGCGTCGGCGACGTGGTCATCGGGTACGGGCTCACCGAGGCGACCGGTGTGTGCACGATGACCCGTCGGGGCGACCCGGTCGACCTTGTCTGCGGCACGATCGGGCGGCCCATCGACGGCGTCCGGGCGCGGGTGCACGCGCCAGGGCCGGACGGGGTCGGCGAGTTGGAGGTAGCCGGCTACAACGTGATGGCCGGCTACCTCGATGATCCACAGGCCACCGCGGACGCACTGCGCGACGGCTGGCTGCGCACCGGAGACCTGTGCCGGATCGGCGACGACGGCTACGTCCGGCTGGCCGGCCGGGCCCGGGACCTGGTCATCGTCGGCGGGTTCAACGTCTACCCGGCCGAGGTGGAGAACGCGCTCGGTGAGCATCCCGCCGTACGGGAGGCGGTGGTCGTGGGCGTGCCGCACGCCCGGCTCGGCGAGGTGCCGGCCGCCTACGTCGTTGCGTCCGATATGGACAGTGAGGCGCTCGCGGCATGGTGCCGCGAGCGCCTGGCGAACTTCAAGGTGCCCCGCCACATATGGCTCGTGGAGGACCTGCCGCGTACACCGCACGGCAAGGTCGCCCGCGCCGAACTCGCCGAACGGGCCGCCGCTACCGCGCCAGCCGGGCGCGCAGATCGGCCACCGCCGCCGTGAACGCGGGCTGCCGCATCGACCACTCCTGGTGGATCTGCTCGACCTCGGCGGCCATCCGGGGGTCGGTGATCGCGCGGCTCAACCGCATCGTGGACTTGGCCCGCCGGACCACCTCCGGCGCGCGGCGTACGACCTTGCGGGTCAGGCGGCGCACCTCGGCGTCCAGGCCGCCGTCGGGCACGCACCGCCAGACCAGACCGCTCTCCTGCGCCTGGCGCCCGGTCAGCGTGTCACCGAGCAGTACCAGTGCCGCGACGCCTTGGCGCCCGACGCGCTGTTCGAGCTTCCACAGGTGGCCGCCGCCGGGGTGGATCGCGAGGTCGAGGAAGCGCGGGTCGAACGTCGCGCTCTCCGCCGCCACGGCCACGTCGCAGGCCAGCACGAAGCTCACGCCCGCGCCGATCGTCGGGCCGTGCACCGCCGCGACCACCGGTACCGGGAGCGCTTCGAGCGCACGGAAACCCGCATACACGCCGATCGGATCCTCCGCGGGCGTACCGAGCGCGTGGACGTCGCCGCCGGCCGCGAAGACCGGTCCGTTGGCGCGCAGCACCGCGACGCGTACCTCCGGATCCTGGCCGACCTCACCGCACGCCGCCGCGAGCTGCGCGACCAGGACGGGGTTGAGACTGTTGCGGCGCTCCACGTCGTCGAGCGTGATCCAGGCGACGTGGTCGGCGACCTCGACGGTCACAGCCCGGTGTTCCGGCACGGCGTCCCCTCCTGCTATTCTATGAAAGATAGAGAGTATAGCTATGAAAGATATATATCATAGCGTCGGAGGATCATGGACGTACAGTTCAGCGCCGAGCAGCGCGCGTTACGCGATGCCGCGGCCAAGCTCGCCGCCGAGCTCGCCGGCCGATGGCACCGGGGGCGCGGGCCGGCCGACGTCGACCCGCCGGTCCCCGACCCGGCCGCCTGGGCGCTCGTCGTCGACGCCGGCTGGCTGGCGATGGGCCTGCGCGAGGAGCACGGTGGTGCCGGTGCGAGCGCGGTCGACCTGGGGGTCGTGGCCGAGCAGCTCGGATATCACGCGGTGCCGGCGCCCGTGCTGGGCACCATGATCGCGGCCGCGCAGCTCGAAACATCCGGCGCGCCCGCCGCCGTCTTGGAGGACGTAGCCGCCGGCACGCTGCGGGTCGCACCGGCTCTCGACCCCGACCTGCGGTCGCTGGCCGGCGACACCGACCGCGGCGACGCGCTCGCGTGGGACGCGGCCGGCGCGCAGGCCGCGCTACTCCCCCACACCGGCCGGTTGTACGCGCTGGGCGCACCGGTTCCGTACGCAGACCTGACCCGCGCGGTCCGGCCGCTCGGCAAGCCGCGTCCCGAGTCCTTCGAGCCGCGAATCCCGGACGCGGACACCGGCGACCGGCTGACCGCACTCGCGCTGAGCCTGCTGGTGGCCGACCTGCTCGGCACCATGCGGGCGGCGCTCGACGCCGCGCTCGCCCACGCCCGGGCACGCCGGCAGTTCGGTACGTTGATCGGTGCCTTCCAGGCCGTGCAGCAACTGCTCGCCGACGCGCACGTACTGGTCGAGTCCAGCCGCACCGCCGCGTACCGCGCCTGGTGGGCGGTCGACGCGCTGCCGGGGGCGGAGGCGCTGCGGGTCGCCAGGGTGGCCAAGGCGTACGCGTCACGGTCCGCGGTCACCGTGTGCGAGACCGCGGTCCAGGTCTTCGGTGGCATCGGGATGACCTGGGAGTCGCCGGCTCATGTCTGGCTGCGCCGCGCGCACGCCGACCGGCTCGTGCTGGGCAGCGAGCGACAGCACCACGCGGTCCTGGCCGGCGGCTTCGCCCCGGCCGGCAACGCCTCCGGGACGGTGTGACGATGGACTTCTCCGACGACCCCCAGGTGACGCGGTTCCGGGCCGACCTGCGCGCGTGGCTCACGGCCAACCTCGACGCCCACCGAGGCGAGACCGGATACCACAGCGCGGAGGCACTGGAGAACACCCAGCGCTGGCACCGCGCACTAGCCGCCGCCGGCTACGTCGGCGTGTCGCTGCCGGCTGAGTACGGCGGGCGTGGCCTCCCGGACCGGTACGAGGCGGTAATCAACACGGAGCTGGCGCTCGCGTCCGCGCCGCCGCCACCGCCGATCGGGCACCTCGCCCACGCGCTGGCCGACTTCGGCAGCGACGACCTCAAGGCGCGTACGCTGCCCGCGCTGGTGGCCTGCACGCAGATCTGGTGCCAGGGCTTCAGCGAGCCCGGCGCCGGCTCCGACCTGGCGAGCCTGACCACGACCGCGCACGCCGACGGCGACCGCTTCATCGTGAACGGGCAGAAGATCTGGACCAGCGGCGCGATGTGGGCCGACTGGTGCCTGCTGTTCGCCCGCACGGAGCCCGACCAGCCGAGGCACCGCGGGCTGTCGATGCTCGTGGTCGACATGACCTCGCCCGGCATCGACCGGCGCGAGATCACGCTGGCCAGCGGGAGC
The DNA here is from genome assembly GCF_042433955.1 of Phytohabitans kaempferiae. Lineage (NCBI taxonomy): Bacteria > Bacillati > Actinomycetota > Actinomycetes > Micromonosporales > Micromonosporaceae > Phytohabitans > Phytohabitans kaempferiae. The sequence continues at coordinate 138,193 of NZ_JBHLUH010000007.1, forward strand.
CGGGAGTTCGCCGAGGTGTTCTTCGACGGCGTCGAGGTGCCGGCGGCCAACCTGCTCGGCGCGCGGGGGCAGGGCTGGACGATCGCGATGCACCTGCTGACGTACGAGCGCGGACCAGCCGACATGGGCTGGGTCGGCCGGCTCGGCAACGTCGTCGCCGGCGTCCGCTCGGCACTCGCCTCGGGCGACCTCACCGCCGATCGGTCCACTGTGGAGCGCCTGGCGGCCGCCGCGGCGGACGTCGAAGTGCTCGGCTGGCACGTCGAGCGATCGCTGGAGAGCAGAGGCTCCGCCAACAGCTCCGCGGGATCGGTCGACAAGCTGCTGTCGACGAAGGTCGAGCAGAACCTCTACCACGTACTCGTCGATCTGCTCGGATCGTCGTTCGTGCTCGGCGGCCCGCAGCCCTTCGGTGACTACCTCTGGTCGCGGGCGCAGTCCATCTACGGCGGCACCGAGCAGATCCAGCGCCAGATCGTCGCCGAACGGGTGCTGGGCCTGCCGCGCGCCTGACCCCGCGCCCCGCCCGTGATCGAAGCTCCTTCGCAGCAGCTGATCTGCTTGGAAGGGGGGAGCTTCGATCACGGGGCCGGTCAGCTGCGCGGCAGCTCGCGCCAGGGGCGGCCCTTGAACGGGTCCGGCTCCTTGGGCAGGCCCAGCACCCGCTCGGCGATGACGTTCTTGTTCACCTCGGTGGTGCCGCCCTCGATCGTGTTCGCGCGGCTGCGCAGCATCCCGCGCACCTCGGCCGGCATACCCGCCCAATACTCGTCGGGGGTGGCCGCGGAGCCCGGCCACGCGATCGCGTCACCGCCGAGCAGGTCCGCCGCGGCCGCCTGGATCCGCTGGTTGAGGTCGGTGCCGTGCACCTTGCCGATCGAACTCTCCGGCCCGGGTGGCAGGTTGCCCGCCAGCCGCGCTCGGATCCGCTGGTTGGTCCAGGTGCGCACCTGCTCCTCGCACCACAGCCGGACAATCCGCTCCCGGGTCACCGGGTCGTCCCAGCCACCCGGCAGCCCACCGGCCGACCGCGCGCGGGCCAGCCGTACCAACTGCGAGGCGCTGCCGCCGCCGATCCGGTCGACGCCACCCGAGCCGGAGCCGGAGACCATCTGCCGCTCGCCGCGCAGCGTCGCCTGCGCGACCGTCCACCCGGCGCCGACCTCGCCGACCCGCCGGCTGTCCGGCACCCTCGCCCCATCGAGGAACACCTCGAAGAACTCCGCCTCGCCGCCGATGTGGCGCAACGGCCGCACCTCGACACCGGGCTGGTGCATCTCGACGAGGAAGTACGTGATGCCCTGATGCTTGGGCACGTCCGGGTCGGTGCGGGCGAGCAGCACGGCGTAGTCCGCGCGGTTGGCCCAGGTCGTCCACACCTTCTGCCCGTCTACGACCCAGCTGTCGCCGTCGCGCCGGGCCCGCGTGGCAAGCGAGGCGAGGTCGCTGCCGGAGCCGGGCTCGCTGAACAGCTGGCACCAGATCTCCTCGGCCCGCGCGATCGGGCCGAGGAAACGGTCGCGCTGCTCGGGCGTGCCGTGCGCGAACAGCGCCGGCGCGGCCAGGTTGAGCCCCAAGGGGTTCAGGCGCGGCAGGTGGTACGGGCGCAGCACCTGCTCGGCCGCGCTCGCGACCGGCCGCCGCCAGCCAAGACCGCCGTGCCGGACCTCCCAGGCCGGCACGACGAGGCCGGAGCGGCCGAACGCCGGATACCACTCCTGGTACTCCGCGACCGCGCGCATCGCCCGCACGGCCCGCGGGCCACCACGCTCCCCGGCGTCCCGCCAGGCCTTCGGCACGGTGGCGGCCACCCACTCCCGGACGGCCGCGACGGCGGTGTCCACGTCGACGTCCGGCCCAGTCGGACCGGCCAGTTCGCTGCGCACGCTCACGCCCGTCCTCGCTTCGCCGCGGGCGGGCACGAGGCTCCAACCGCACCGCGCCTGATGATTCGCTCGCTCATGAGTCCTCCTGGTCAGCGGCCGGAGCCGAGGCGACGGCCGCCGCGCGGGCGTCGGTGAGGCCCAGCTCCAGCGCCCGCCACAGCGCCCGCTTCACGGCCTGGTTAGCGGCGGCGTCGTTGCTGGCGATCGCTTCCGCCAACCGCTGCGCGTGCTCGGTCAGCACGTCGCCGTCGACGACCTCGCTGACCAGGCCGAGCTGGCGGGCGCGCTCGGCGTCGAGCCGCTCATGCGCGCCGATCAGCGCGACCCGGGCAGCGACCGTGCCCGCGCCGCGCCGCGCCAGCCCGATCGCCTCCCAGGCGCTGGCCTGCCCGACGCTCACGTGCGGGTCGACGAACGTCGCGTGCCGGGCCGCGATCACCACGTCGGCGTCCACCACGAAGTGCAGGCCACCTCCGGCGCAGACACCGTTGACCGCGGCCACGACCGGGGTACGGACGCCGAGGTGCCACCCGGTCAGCCGCAGCGCGGCGTCCCGGGTGCGGCGGCTCTGCTCGCGCAGGCTCTCCCGGTCGCGGGCCAGCGCCGCCACATCGAGTCCCGTGTGGAAGGCACGGCCGGTTCCGGTCACCACGATGCACCCGACCTCCGGGTCGGCGTCCAGCTCGCGCCACGCCCGGGGCAGCTCGGCCATCATCACCGCGTCCATCGCGTTGCCGACCTTTGGCCGGTCGAAGACGAGCCAGCCCACCGTGCCGCGGCGCTCGACCACCAGGGTCTGCCACACCGCCGTACCACCTCTCTCGACCCCAGCATTGCTATCTAGTATAAGATAACAAAGAAAGCCAACCGAAGGAGCGGCGCATGGTCGTGGACGAGAAGGCACCTCCACGCATCACTGACGAAGGCGTGGCGGCGCTGCGGGCGCGGATCGGCATCGCCCAGCCGAACCCGGTTCCGCCCCACTACCTGCGCCCGGGCACTGACACGTTTCGCATCGTCGCCCGGTCGTACGGCGACGACAACCCGCTGTGGTGCGATCCCGCGTACGCGACGGCCTCCCGGTGGGGTGAGCCGATCGCGCCGCCCCCGATGGTCGGCGGCGACAGCATCGTCGGCGAGGACGTGCTCACCGCCGACGACCTGGCCCGGCAGCACGAGCTCAAGGGCGATCCGCTGCGCGGCGTCCACGCCTTCTACTCCGCGTGCCTGCGCGAGTGGTGGGAGCCGCTGCGCGCCAACCACGGCGTACACCGGCGCAACGCGCTCGTCGGCGTGCTCGACAAGCCCAGCGAGTTCAGCGGGCGCGCGGTGCACGAGTGGAACGCGAACGTCTTCGCCGACGCCGACGGCACGCTGCTGTCCGGCCAGTACCGGCTGATGATCCGCACCGAACGCACCGAGGCCCGAAAGCGCAAGAAGAACGAGAGCGTCGCCGTCGAGCCGTGGACCGACGAACAGCTCGCCGAGATCGACGCCCAGTACGAGGCCGAGAAGCCGCGCGGCGCCGAACCACGCTGGTTCGAGGACGTCGAGGAGGGCGACGCGATCGACCCGCGGGTCAAGGGTCCACTCACGGTCACCGACATGGTCGTCTGGCACACCGGCATGGGCATGGGAATGTACGGAGTCAGCGCGCTGCGCCTCGCGTACCGCAACCGCCGGCGCATCCCCCGCTTCTACCACCGCGACCCGCTCGGCGTGTGGGACGCGATGCAGCGCGTGCACTGGGACCCGGAGTTCGCCCGCCGGTCCGGCAATCCGTCCACATTCGACTACGGGCGGATGCGCGAGACCTGGATGATCCACGCGTGCACCGACTGGATGGGCGACGACGCCTGGCTATGGAAGCTGCGCGTGGAGTTCCGCCAGTTCAACTACGTCGGCGACGTCCAGTGGATCACCGGCCGGGTGGTACGCAAGCACCTGATGACCGACGCCAACGGCGTACACCCCGCGGTGGACCTGGAGCTGGCCGCGACCAACCAGCGCGGCGAAATCACCGCACCCGCCTCGGCCACCGTGCTGCTGCCCAGCCGCGAGCACGGACCGGTGCGGCTGCCCGCGCCGATCGGTGGCGCGCGCACGCTCGACGAGGCCCTGCGGGCCGCGATCACCCACTTCGACCGCACGTGAGCCCGCCCGCCCCTTCCGGCCCGCTCCACGGGACCCTCGTCGTCTCCATGGAGCAGGCGGTCTCCGCACCGTACGCCACCCGCCAGCTTGCCGACCTCGGCGCCCGGGTGGTCAAGGTGGAGCGCCCGGACGGCGGCGACTTCGCGCGCCACTTCGACACGTACGCCAACGGCACCGGTGCGCACTTCGCCTGGGCCAACCGCAACAAACAGTCGCTGACGCTCGACGTCAAGGCGCCCGCCGGCCGGGCGGTGCTCGACGCGCTGCTCGCCCGCGCCGACGTGTTCGTGCACAACCTCGTTCCGGGCGCGGCGCCTCGGCTGCGCCTGGACGGGGCGAGCCTTCGCGACGCGTACCCCGGGATGGTGGTCTGCGAGATCTCCGGGTACGGCACCGGCGGGCCGTTCGGCGACCGCAAGGCGTACGACCTGCTGGTGCAGGCCGAGGGCGGGCTCGCGGCGATCACTGGCAGCCGCGACCGCCCGATCAAGCCGGGCATCGCGGTGGCCGACATCGCAGCCGGCATGTTCGGGTTCTCCACGATGCTCGCCGCGCTGCTGCACCGTCAGCGCACCGGCGAGGGCGCCACGCTGGAGGTCTCGATGTTCGACGCGCTCGCCGACTGGATGGGCTATCCGCTGGTGGTCCGCAAGCACGGCGCGACACCCGACCTCACATCGGGCATGAGCCACCCGGCCATCGCCCCGTACGACGCCTACCCGACCGCCGACGGGCGGCTGCTCGCGGTCAGCGTGCAGAATGACCGCGAGTGGGTACGGCTGGCCACGGCCGTGCTCGGCCGCCCGGAGCTCGGCACCGATCCTCGGTATGCCACCAACGAGGCCCGCGTCGCGCACCGCGGCGACATCGACGCCGCACTCGGCGCCGTGCTCGCGAGACTCGACAGCGCGACCGCCGTCGACCTGCTGCACCGGGCCGGCCTCGGTGCCGCGCTCGTCAACGACCTCGACGAGGTCGCCGACCATCCCCAGCTCGCCGCGCGGGACCGCTGGCTGACCGTGCCGGCACCGAAGGGACCGGTGACCGCGCCGCTGGCCCCGCCGGTCACCTCCGCGTGGCACACCCCGGCGGGCGCGGTGCCGGCACTCGGCGAGGACACCGACGCCATACTGCGCGAGCTCGGCTACGACGACGCGGCCATCGCCGACCTGCGCGCGGCGGAGATCGTGTGAACCCGGGAGCGACCATGACCGTCACCTCCGAAGAGGACCTCGAGGAGTTCCGCGACAGCGTGCGCGGCGCACTGTCCGAGGCGAGCACGTCCGCCAAGGTACGCGCGGCGATGGCAACCCCACGCGGTTGGGACGAGCGGACCTGGCGGTTGCTCGGCGGGCAGCTCGGACTGGCCGGGCTCATGCTCCCCGAGGACGCCGGCGGCGCGGGGCTGGGCCTGGCCGAGCTGTCCGTTGCGATCGAGGAGTGCGGCGCGCACCTCGCCTGCGCACCGCTGTTCGCCACCGCGGTGCTCGCGGTGCCGCTGCTGCTCGCGGTCGAGGACGCCGCGCAGCTGAAGAGGTACGGCCCGCCGATCGCCGGGGGCCGGCTGACCGCCACGGTCGCGCTCGCCGAGGCCGGGGCCCGCTGGGACGTCGCGACCATGGCCACGACGGCGACCCCGGACCGCGACGGATGGCGGCTCGACGGGACCAAGCACCACGTGGTCGACGGCGCCGCCGCCGACCTGGTGCTCGTCGTCGCCGGCACCGAGGACGGTCCGGGGGTGTTCGCGGTCGAGTCCGGCGCGCCCGGGCTGCGCCCCGAACCGCTTGTCACGCTCGACCAGACCCGCAAGATGGCGCGGCTGCACCTGGACGGGGTACCCGCGAAGATCGTCGGGGCGCCCGGCTGCGACGCCGCGCTGGCCGCGGCGGCCGACATGTCGCGGACGCTGCTCGCCGCCGAACAGACCGGCGTCGCCCAGCGCAGCCTCGACACGGTTGTCGAGTACGTCAAGACGCGCATCCAGTTCGCCCGCCCGATCGGCTCCTTCCAGGCGATCAAGCAGCGCCTGGCCGACGCGCTGATCCAGGTCGAGTCAGCCCGCTCGGGGGTCTACACGGCGGCCCGCTCCACCGGGGCCGACCTGGCCCGCAACTCGCGGCTCGCCGCACTCGTGGCTGCCGAGGCGGCCACCTGGATGACCGCTCAGGCGATCCAGCTGCACGGCGGCATCGGTTTCACCTGGGAACACGACGCACACCTGTACTTCAAGCGCGCCCGCGTGAACGCGATCCTGCTCGGGACCGTCGGCGAGCACGTCGCGGCGCTGGGCGCCATACTCGACCACGAGATCAGCTAGGAGACGCATGGGTACGTACGAGACGCTCAAGCTCGAGCGGCAGGGCCGCGTCGGTTGGCTGGTGCTCAACCGGCCCGAGGCGCTCAACGCGATGAACAACGCGATGCGCGACGAGCTGGCCGACGCGTGGCTGGAGCTGGACGCCGACCCCGAGGTGCGGGTGATCGTACAGACCGGCGAGGGGCGGGCCTTCCAGACCGGTGCCGACCTGCGCGAGATCGCCACCGACGGGCAGGGCTTCGAGCGCTACAAGGACAGCATGGTCGACTTCGATCTGCACTTCACGTCCTGGCACCAGAAGGTGAACAAGCCGGTGATCGCCGCGGTCAACGGCGTCTGCGCCGGCGGCGGACTGCACTTCGTCGCCGACGCCGACATCGTGATTGCCGCGAGCGACGCGACGTTCTTCGACCCGCACGTCAGCGTCGGCCAGGTGACCGCGATCGAGATGATCGGACTGGCGAAGAAGATGCCGTTCGAGGCGGTGATGCGCATGGCGCTGGTCGGCTCGCACGAGCGGCTGACCGCGCGGCGCGCGTACGAGCTGGGCATGGTCAGCCAGGTCGTCGACCCGCCGGAGAAGCTGCGCGAGGCGGCGCAGGAACTGGCCGAGAAGGTCGCGCGCAACTCGCCGGCCGCGATGGCAGCCACGAAGAAGGCGCTGTGGGCGGCGCTGGAGCTGGGCCTGACCGACGCCTGCCGGGTCGGCGCGCAGCACCTCGTCAGCGTGTGGGGCCACCCGGACCAGACCGAGGGCCCGCAGGCGTTCGTCGAGAAGCGCGAACCCCGCTGGAAGGTCCGCTAACCCTGGTCGAAGCTCCGTCCAAGCAGCTATGGAGTTTCCGAGTCGAGGCGTCGCGCCGCCGGGCCTGGTGTTGCGTGTTGGGGAAGCTATCGAGCTGGGCGCACCGGTGCGCCCACAGCTGGCCGGACGCCGGGATACGCGACTCGCGGCGTGGACGCCGGGCACGGTGGTTGCCGCGCCGGACCTGGCAGGTGTGTGTGGGCGATTGTCGGGGACATAGCCCCTTCAAACCGGCAGCAAGGGGCTATGTCCCCGACAAAGCCCCTTGTCCGGGCTGACCAGGCGGGGAGGCGGTCCGTCCGCGGCACCAATTGACCCCAGAGAGTGAACTCTTCGCCACGCACGACCGGACCGCCAAGACCGCGAGCAATCCTCGCCCCCAAACACCTCGATCGATCGTGGGGCCGCGGAGGGTGAGGCTGCGGGAGCAGCGGCCGCGAGCACGACGGGCATCGCGGCAGCTCCCCTGTGCCACACCAAAATCCAACCGCAAGGGACAGCGCGAACCTCCATCGCGAAAGATCTCTATATAGAGCTTTCGGGATCGACGTGGTTTCGCGCCACGCTGACCGCTGGCGATCGTTACCCCAAGACCACGCAGATCGTGGGAGTTAGCTGCCCGTACAGGGGCAGCTACGTACCATGATCTGCTCGGAGCAGCCGATGGGTGGAGCTTTGAGCACGGGAGCGGCTAGCTGGTGGCGCCGCCGTCTACGACGATCTCGGCGCCGGTGCAGTAGCTGGCGGCGTCGCTGGCCAGAAACGCCACCACCTGCGCGATCTCGTCCGGTGACGCGGCGCGGGCCAGCGGCTGCCGGGAGAGGTCCAGGCTCGCCGCGTCGATCATCGGAGTGTCCACCACGCCGGGGCACACGCAGTTGACCCGGATCCCCCGCGGGCCCAGCTCCTGCGCCGCGGACCGGCTGGCGCCGCGCAGGCCCCACTTCGTCGCCGCGTACGGCAACGCGCCGCCGAAGCCCCGAACGCCGGCGGTGGAAGCGACGTTGACGATCGCGCTGCCCGGACGCATCACCGCCGCGGCGGCGCGCATCCCGTAGATCGGCCCCAGCAGGTTGATCTCGGTCATCGCCTGGATCTCCGCGTCGGTCCACTCGGTCAGCGGCGCCTTGCGCCAGACGCCGGCGTTGTTGACGAGTACGTCCAGCCCGCCGTGCCCGGTGACGGCGGTGTTCACCACGCGCTCCCACGCCTCGCTGTCGGTCACGTCCAGCGGCAGGAACGGCGCCCCGATCTCCTCCGCGACCTTTGCCCCGGCCCGCTCGTCCCGGTCGGTGACCACCACGGTCGCGCCGGAGCGGGCGAACAGCCGCGCCTCGGCGGCGCCCTGCCCACTGCCGGCGCCCGTGATGATCACGACCCGGCCGCTCAACCCGACAGGGCCGGTCACCGGGCGCCGCCGAAGCGACGGGTGAGCACGAATCCCTCGTACCCACCGGCGGCGACCTCCGCGCAGATTCTGCGGTACGCCCCGAAACCACCGAGGTACGGCATGAAGACCCGCGTCTTGCCATCGATGTTGGCGCCCATGTACCAGGAGTTCGCCCGCGGGAACAGCGTCGCCTCGGCGGTCTCCGTCACGTGCGCGGTCCACTTCTCGGCGGCGTCGGCGCGGGGCTCCACCTCGTCGATCCCCTCCCGCCGGCACATGTCGACCAGGTCGACCACCCAGTCCACCTGCTGCTCGGCGTGCATGACCATGTTGGCCAACACCGACGGGCTGCCCGGGCCGTTGAGTACGAACAGGTTCGGCAGGCCGGGAATGGTCAGGCCGAGGTACGTCACCGGGCCGTGCCGCCAGGCGCCGGCGGCCGTGTCGCCGCGCGGGCCACGGATGTCGATGCGGGTCACCGCCCCGGTCATCGCGTCGAACCCGGTGGCGTAGATGATCACGTCGAACTCGTACCGCCCGGCGGTGGTGCGGATCCCGTCCGGCGTGACCTCGGTGATCGGTTCACGGCGCAGGTTCACCAGATTTACGTGCGGCAGGTTGAACGTCTCGTAGTAGCCGGAATCCGTGCAGATGCGCTTCGTGCCGATCGGATGGTCGGTGGGCACGAGCTCGTCGGCCACACGCGGGTCGGCCACGGTCGCCCGGATCTTCCGGACCACGAAGTCACGGGCCAGCTCGTTGAGCTTCTCGTCGACCATCTGGCCGTCGAACGTCTTGGCGAACAGCACTCCCCCGGTCCGCCAACGCTCCTCGAACGCCGCCTCACGCTGCTCGGCGGTCAGCTCCGACGCTGGGCTCGGGTGGCTGCGGTGCGGGGTGCCGGCGCCGCTGTCCCAGGAGACACGGCGCCGCTCCGGGTACTCGCGCTCGATCCGCTCCCGCTCCTCTGGCCCGAACCGGCGGATGTCGACCGGCACGCTGAAGTTCGGTGACCGCTGGAAGACCGTCAGCCGCGCGGCCGCGCGCGCCAGGATCGGGATCGACTGGATGCCGGACGAGCCCGTGCCGACGACCGCCACCCGCTGGCCGGCGACGTCGACCTCGTCCGTGGGCCACCGCGCGGTCAGCAGCGTACGGCCGGCGAACGTGTCGACGCCGGGTATGTCCGGCAGCACCGGCTGGGACAGGCTGCCGGTGGCCAGCACGAGGAACCGCGCCGCCGCGACCGTGCCGGCGTCGGTACGCACCCGCCAGCGCGCGGTCACCGAGTCGTACGCGGCCGCGACGACCCGCTCGCCGAGACGGACGTACCGGCGCAGCCCGAACCGGTCCGCGACGTGCTCGAGGTACGCGAGGATCTCCGGCTGGGTGGCGTAGTTCTCCGACCACTTCCAGTCGCGTTGCAGGTCGGGGTCGAACGAGTACGAGTAGTCGACGCTCTCCACATCGCACCGGGCACCGGGATAGCGGTTCCAGTACCAGGTGCCGCCCACGCCGCCGCCGGCTTCGAAGCACTGGACGGTCAACCCGGCCCGAGCGCACCTGTGCACGGCGTACAGCCCGGCGAACCCGGCGCCGACAACCGCCACGTCAACATCCACCGGCCACCTCGCGGGTCAGGTCGCGCACGTCCGACCAGAGAACCGCGCGGGCCGAGGCGCCGGCGGTGAACGGACCGATCGTCGCGAATCCGTGGAACATGTCGGGATACTCGCGCAGCACCACCGGTACGCCGGCCGCGCCGAGCGCCCGCGCGTACGCCACGCCTTCGCCGTGCAACGGATCCAGCCGGCCCAGCACGACCACCGCGGGCGGCAGCCCGGCAAGGGTCGGCGCGCGCAGCGGCGCGACCAGGTGGGCCGGCTCGGGCAAGCCGTCACCGAGATACTGCCGCCAGTACCACCGCATCGCCTCGGCGGTCAGGTAGTAGCCCGTGCCATGGCTGGCGTACGTCGCCGACGCGCAGTCGGGGTCGATCACCGGGTAGAGCAGCACCTGGCCGGAGAGCGTCGGCCCGCCGCGGTCCCGGGCCAGCGACGCGGCGACCGCAGCCACATTGCCGCCGGCGCTGTCGCCGACGACCACCAGCCGCCCACCGAGCGTGCCGGCGGCCCAGACCAGTGCGGCGTACGTGTCCTCGGCCGCGGCCGGGGCGCGATGCTCGGGCGCGCGGCGGTAGTCGACCGAGACGACCGTGGCGCCGGTGCCGCGTGCCATCGACCGGCAGAACGAGTCGTGACTGTCCACATCGCACAACACGAACCCACCGCCGTGTGCGAACACGATCGTCACCGCCGGGTCGGCCCGGTCCACGCCGTGCGGCTCGTAGACCCGTACCGGCACGCCGCCGGCGAGCACGTCACGCGCCGCCCGTACATCCTCGAGGTTGGCCACCGGCTGGACCCGGGCGGCGACCGCCGCGCGGGCCTCCAGCGGATCCATCCGCTCCACGGGCGGGAAGCCCTCGTCGAGCAGACGCAGCAGGTTCGCGACCTCCTGGTCGTACATCTACGACCGCTCCGCCGGCGCGGGGTCCTGCGCCGGCCCGGCGGTCGGGACGCGGCCCATGCACACGTCCTTGAGCCGGTCCAGGTCGTCGATCCGGTCGACCGGCGAGCTGAGCGTCACCTTCCCGATGTCGAGCACGGTCACGTGGTCGGCCACCTCGACCGCGGCTTCGACGGCCTGTTCGACCAGCAGGATCGCGAGGCCGGACTCCTTCAGCGCGGCGACCCGCGACATCACCTCGGCGACGATCGACGGCGCGAGGCCCCCAGACGGCTCGTCGAGCATGAGCAACCTCGGTCGGGCCATGATGGCCTGCCCGATCGCGAGCATCTGCTGCTGGCCGCCGGAAAGCGAGCCGGCGGGGTGCCGCCGCTTCTCGCGCAGCACCGGAAACAGCTCGTACACGCGGTCGCAGTCGGCGTCCAGCGCGGAACGCCGTACCCCGAGGCTGTACCCACCGAGCCGCAAGTTGTCGTCGACCGTCTGCTGACGGAAGACCCGCTTACCCTCCTGCACATAACTGATCCCGGCCTTGACCCGTTTGTGCGCGGCCATCCGGTCGATCCGCTGGCCGTCGTACCCGATCCGCCCGCCGCGGACCGGGTTGAGCCCGGCCACCGCGCGCAGCGACGTGGTCTTGCCGGAGCCGTTGCGCCCGAGCAGCGCGGTCACCTTGCCGGGAAAGACCTGGAACGACACGTCCCACACGACGCGGATGTCGCCGTACCCGGTGGCCAGGCCGTCGACGTCGAGCAGCGGCGCTGTCATCGGGCCGTCCGTTCCGGAACCGCGCCCGGTTCCCGCTTGGGCGAGGTTGTGGGCGCGTCCGCGGTGGATGCCTCGCCGTGCTCCACGATCCCGAGGTACTCGTCGCGGACCCGTACGTCGGCCTCGATCTCATCGGGTGTCCCCTCGGCCAGCACCGCGCCGCGGGCCAGCACGACGATCCGGTCGGCCAGCGACAGCACGAGCCCGAAGTTGTGTTCCACCAGGATCACCGCGCACCCGGCGTCCCGGATCCGGCGGATCACCGCGGCGAGCGTCTCCACCTCGGCCTCGTCCAGGCCGGAGGCGGCCTCGTCGAGCAGCAGCACCTTGGGCTCGCGGACCAGCGCCCGCGCGACCTCGAGCATCCGCCGCTGGCCCAGCGGCAACGTGGCCGCCTCGACGTCGAAGAGGTGCTCCAGCCCCACCAGCCGTAGGACGTCGTACGCGCGGGCCAGGTCGCGGCGGCGCACCGCGCGGAACCTCGGGCCGCGGAGCACGGCGCTGAGGAAACCGGCCCTATCGGTGGTGTACCGCCCGGACACGACCGTCTCGGCGACCGACACGCCCGGTGGGATCAGCGGGGTCTGGAACGTACGTGCGATACCGAGGCGGGCGATGCGGTGCGGCGAGGCGCCGTCGATCCGGCTGCCGGTCACCGTGATCGTGCCCGAGCCGCGCCGGTAGAAACCACAGACGAGGTTGAGCAGCGTCGTCTTGCCGGAGCCGTTGGGGCCGATCAGCGCGGTCACCCGGCCCGGCTCGGCGCGCAGCGACACGTCGCGCAGTGCCCGGTTGCCACCGAACGCCTTGGAGAGCCCGTTCACCTCGAGCGCGCCTCCCTCGATCGGCGACAGGTCCACCGTCCCGCCGGCGCCGACGGCCGCCCGGTCCGCACCCGCGGCCTTCGCCACCGTCTCGGGGCTCCGGGGCCACCGGCCGGCCGCGTGGTCGAGCCGCCGGATGCCGGTACGCAGCACGCCCGCCACCCCGCCGCGCAGAAGCACGCCGCCGATCAGCAGGAACGCTCCGAAGAACACCAGCGCGTACTCGGCGAAGCTGCTGGACTGGTCGTTGTTGAACTGGACGATCGACGACCCGAAAAGCGCGCCGTATACGCTGACCGAGCCGCCCAGGATCGAGGCGGCCAGCGCGCCGGTCGCCATGTGCAGCGTGAACGCCTCGGGCGTCACGAACAGGTCGAGGTTGGCCAGCAGCGCGCCACCGAAGCCCGCCGGCACCGCGCCGATCGCATAACCGGTCAGCTTGGTGCGGAACACCGACATACCGACCGACGAGGCGAGCACGGGGCTCTGCTTGAGCACCTGGAACGCGATCCCGTGGCGGGAGGCCACCACGTTGCGGAACACCGCGAACCAGATGACCGCGACCACGACGATCACGTAGTACATGTCGTCCGGTGTCACGCGCTGGCCGAACAGGGTCGGGTCGAGCATCGTCGCCAAGCCGAGGTGGCCGCCCGTCTCCTCCTCGAAGAGGTCGACGATGTCGGGCACCAGCAGCACCAGGAAGAACGAGGTCATCGCCAGCGACCACGACCCGAGGCGCAGGCCGGGTATGCCGGTGACGATGCCGACCACCAGCGCCGCGAGCCCGCCGGCCGCGATCTGCAGCAGCAGGTCGCTGTGGCCGGCCGAGGAGAGCAGACCCGCCGTGTACGCGCCGGCCGCGTACATCGCGGCCTGCCCGATCGCGAGCTGACCGGCGTACCCGAGCGAGATGTTCAGGCCGCTGACGACCAGCGCGAGAATCAGCGTGAGCTGGACATATCGGGTCAGCTCGTACTGCGGTTCGAACAGCGGCAGCGCCAGCAGGAGGACGGCGCCCACCGCCGGAAATGCCCAGGTCGGAACCTTGCGGACAGCGCTCCACGCCGCGAGCACGTCACACCACCCGTTCCTGGACGCGACCGAACAGGCCGGTCGGGCGGATCATCAGCACCAGCAGGAGCACCGCGAAGACGCTCAGGTTGATCAGGTTGGCGTCCAGGTAGCGGCCGACGACCTGTTCGACGAGCCCGATCACGAACCCGCCGATCAGGCCGCCGTACATGCTTCCGAAACCGCCGATAGCGAGCGCGACGAAGCCCTTGAGCGCGAGTGCGGCGCCGAGCGTGGCGACCGCGTACGTCTTCGGGGCGATCATCGCGCCCATCAGGCCGCCCAGCACGCCGGTGACCGCGAAGGCGACGAAGGCGAGCTTGCGTACGTCGATACCACGCAGCGTCGCCGCCTCCGTGTCCTCCGACATCGCCACGATGGCGAGGCCGCCCATCCGGTACCGGGTGTACAGGTTGATCGCGACCACCAGCAGTACCGCGAACACCACCAGCGCGATCTCGACCGGGTACGCCCGGCCGCCGGCGAACGTGATGGCCGTGTCGCCGCCGACGAACGGGACCGTCCGGGGCTGTGTGCCCCAGATGAGCTGAGCCACGCCGGTCAGCACCGTGCCGAAACCGAGCGTCGTGATGAGCTGCGTCTGGTGGTCGGACACGGGGCGGATGGCGATCCGTTCCTCGAGCGCGGCGATGGCCGCGACCACGACCATCGCCAGCGCTAGGACCGCCACCGTCGGCAGCTTGAACGTCACGTACCCCGCGTAGGTCACGAACGCGCCGATCATCATCAGTTGCGCCTGTGCGAAGTTGAACGAGTGCGAGGCGATGAAGACGATGTTGTAGCCGGTGGCGACGAGCGCGTAGACGGCACCAAGCGACAGGCCGGCGTAGATCAGCGTCATGCCGCCATTACCCCGCGCTGCCGATCTGGCCATCCTTGAGCACGCCGGGCTCGACGAACGTGTGCGTCTCGACCGGCAGTTGCGCCTGGTGGTTGTCGGCGGTGAACGGATATGTGTCGTAGACCGCCGTGCCGGCCTTGGTGTTGACCTCGGGCAGCAGCAGCGCGTCGGCGACCGCCTTGGTGTCGTTGGTCTTGGCGTGGTTGGCCGCCGCGGCCAGCAGCATGACGGCGTCGTAATTGAGGCAGTTGTTGAGGCTCGCCTTGATGTCACCCAACGACGCCATCGTCCGCACGGCCTTCTTCGTGGCCTCGCTGGCGGTGGCCGTGTTGACGCTCCTGGTGACCTCGATCTTGAGGTTCGCCGCGTCCGGCGTGCCGATCAGGCCGTCCGGCGGCATCGTGGTGACCAGCGGCGTCGAGGTCACCGAGGTGTCACCGAGGATCGGCACCTTCCAGCCGAGCTTGGTGATGCCCTTGAGGACCAAGCCCACCGGGGCACCGTAGCCGTTGAAGACCAGCACGTCCGGGTTCTTGGCCTGTACCGCGGAGATCTGCGCGGTCATGTCCAGCGACTTGGCGTCGTACTCGACGACCGTGACCTGGTAGCCCTTGTCGGTGAACACCTGCTTGGCCAGCGTGCCGAACTGCTTGGCGTACGCGGAGTTGCCATGCAGGACGCCGATGTTCCTGTAGCCGCTCTTCTCGAACTCCGGCAGGTAGCCCTCGACGACCGTCTTGAACGGTGCGGCGAGGTGGAACGCGTACGGGTTCTCGGCCGGCTTGTTCGTGTCGGCCGCGTTGCCCGAGTCGAGGAAGATGATGTCGTTCTGGCGCAGGATGCCGGCGACCGCGGCGCTGACGTTGGATCCGGACGCCACGACGTACGCGTTGGGCTTGTCCTTGGCGATCTGCGCCCGCAGGTTGGAGAGCGCCTTCTGCGGGTCGGCGTTGTCGGGTGACTCGATGAGCTCGACGGGCTTGCCGTTGATGCCGCCGGCATCGTTGACGACCTTGATCGCCGCGCGCGCCGAGAGCACACCGGTGGTGAGCTGGTCGGTCTGGCCGCCGGCGTCCGAGCCGCCACTGATCATGATCTTGTATGGGGCGTTGCCGCCCGTCTGCGACTCTCCCCCGTCGCCGCCGCAGGCGGTCATCATCAGGGAGCCGACTGCGGCCAGCCCGACGAAAAGTCCTAAGCGACGCTTCACGGTATCTCCACTTCGGGATGGTCTACTTGGCGAAGCCAACCGGCTATCTTATCTAAGATAGCCATCTTGGAAGGTAAGAGTCGCACGTCACACCGCGCTTGGCAAGCGTCTGGTCAGGCACGAAGCAGCCGTTCAGCGGCGTCGAGCAGGGCCGCCCGGGCGCGCTGGCACGCGTCGACATCCGGGAACATCCCGGTGGCACCGTGGAACAGACCCGGACTCATCCGCAGCTCGGTCGGTACGCCCTGGTCGGCGAGGCGACGAGCGTATTCGATGCCCTCGTCCCGCAGCGGGTCCGCCGAGCAGACCCCGACGTACGCCGGGGGCAGCCCGCTCAGATCGGTAGCGCGGGCCGGCGCGGCGTACGGGGGCACCGCGTCGCCGCACCCCAGCAGATAGTGGGACCAGCTGTCGAGCATGTTGGTGCGCGTCCACAGAGGCGTGTCCTCGTACCGCGCGGAGTCCGTCTCGGCGCGGTCGTCGAGCACCGGGATCTCCAACAGTTGGGCCGCGAGCGCCGGACCCCCCTCGTCGCGGGCGCGGATCGCGATGCCGGCGGCCACGCAAGCGCCCGCGCTCGACCCGGCGACCGCGATCCGCGCGGGATCCACCCCGAGCGCGTCCGCGTTCTCCGCCACGAAGCGCAGCACCGCGTAACCGTCGTCATGGGCCGCCGGGTACGGATGCTCAGGTGCGAGCCGGTAGTCCAGCGACAGGACCAGCCCGCCGATGGCCCGGGCCAGTTGCGCGCCGAGCAACTGGTCGCCCTCGGCGTCGCCCATCACGAATCCGCCACCGTGCAGATAGACGACCGCCGGCAGCAACGCCGCCGGTGGCGCGGACCGGATGCCTGTCTCGGCCACGGCGGGCCGGAACGCCAGCGCCGGCACCCCAGCCGGCGTGACGCGTTCCCGGACCAGGTCGGCAGGGACCTCGAAGGGCGGACGATCGGCGCGCAGCGCGACCAGCCGGGCGCGGGCGGCGACCGGGTCGCTGACGTCGGTGCGTGGCAGCACGGCGACGTAGGGTACGAGCGCCGGATCGATAAAGAGCGGCACGCGGCCCTCCGGGGTGGTCGGGAGCGCTGGTCGGCAGGTGCTGGACAGGTACGGGCTAGTCGAAGGGGACGGGTGGCACCCGCTCGGTCGTCGCCGGCTCGGTGTAGGCGATGCCGACCGGTGCCTGCCGGGCGCCGAGCAGCTCGCGGAACGCCCGGTCCACGTCGTCGGCCGTCCATGCTGGACGGTCGAGGATCGGCGCGATGATCGCGGGGTGGGCCATCAGCGACAGCCTGGTGCCGTCGATCCGCACGACCTGACCGTGTACGCCGGCCGCCCGGTCCGACAGCAGGTAGGCCACGACCGGTGCGTTGCTCTCCGGCGGCGGTGCGGCGAACGGCGCGTCGGCGTGGCCGTGGGCGATGAGGTAGTCATCGGTCATCCGGGTCATGTGACCCCGCGCGAACGGCGAGAGCGCGTTGACCCGTACGCCGGTGCCAGCGGCCTCGGCGGCCCAGGCGTAGGTCAGGGACGCGACCGCACCCTTCGTCGCCGCGTACAGGCTCATGTGCCGCAGGCCGAGGTGGGCGCCGGAGGTCACGTTGAGTATCGCGCCGGAACCTTGCCGGTACATCGGCCCGATCGCCTCGGCGGCACAGTTGGCCACGCCGACCACGTTGACGTCGAGGAGGTCGCGAAAGGCCTGCTCGTCGTACTCCCCCAGGTCGCCGACGGCCATCAGCGCCG
Source organism: Phytohabitans kaempferiae (assembly GCF_042433955.1). Classification (NCBI taxonomy): domain Bacteria; kingdom Bacillati; phylum Actinomycetota; class Actinomycetes; order Micromonosporales; family Micromonosporaceae; genus Phytohabitans; species Phytohabitans kaempferiae. Next base: position 155,760 of record NZ_JBHLUH010000007.1, read on the forward strand.
CGTTGTTGAACAGTCCGTCGATCCGCCCGTACTCGTCGACGCAACGGCCGACCAGCGCGGCCGCGTCGGCGCGCGACGACACGTCACCGGGCTGCGCGACGGCCTGCCCACCGGCCGCCTCGATCCCGGCGGCAACCCGCTTCGCGGCCGCGGCGTCGACGTCGTTGACCACGACACGGGCGCCCAGCCGGGCCAGCTCGGCGGCACAGGCCGCGCCCACGCCCCGGCCACCACCGGTCACGACGATCGCCTTGCCCTCGAGCCCGCTCGTCGCGCCCATCGATCCCCCTCGCTTCGTGGCACAAGGTCACCTCGGCCATGGGGTTGTTAAGTTAACAATGATAGTATAGACACGCAACATGTACGACGTCATCGTGGTCGGCGCCGGCATCGGCGGGATCTACGCGGTGCACCGGTTCGCCCAGCAAGGTCTGTCGGTCGCGGGTGTCGAAGGCGCGCCGGGCGTGGGCGGCGTCTGGTATCACAACCGCTACCCGGGCGCGCGGGTGGACCTCGAAGGGATCTACTACTCCTACTTCGATCCTGAGCTCTACCGGCGGTGGACGTGGAAGGAGCGCTACCCGTCGCAACCGGAGTTGCTCGCCTACCTCAACTTCGCCGCCGACACGTGGGACGTCAAACGGCATTTCCGGTTCAACACGTGGGTCACAGGCGCGACGTTCGACCCGGCCACCGACCGCTACGTGGTCACCACCGACACCGGGTTGACGCTGGAGTGCCGGTTCCTGGTGATGGCGACCGGGCCACTGTCCGCCGCGCGGCAGCCGGACTTTCCCGGGCTCGACGAGTACCGCGGCGAGACGCTGCTGACCGCGCACTGGCCGGACCATCCCGTCGACGTGGCCGGCAAGCGGGTCGGCGTGATCGGCACGAGCGCGACCGGCGTGCAGGTCATCCCGGTCCTCGCGCCGCAAGCCAGCCACCTGTACGTGTTCCAGCGGACCGCGAACTACTCGGTGCCCGCGCACAACGGCCCGATGGACCCCCAGCGCCACGAGGAACACGTGGCCCGGATCGACGAATTGACCCACCAGTGCCTGCACCATCCGGGCGGCACCGACCTGCCGCTGGCGGACGGCCCCGCGGCATCGTTTAGCCCGGCGGAGCGCACGGCCCTGTTGGAGAGGCGCTGGGCGTACGGCGGGCACGCGATGGGCACCGTCTTCACCGACCAGGGCACCGACGTGGCCACCAACGAACTGGTCGCTGAGTTCGTCCGCCAGAAGATCCGCACAGTCGTCGCCAGGCCGGACGTCGCGGACAAGCTCATCCCGACCGCGTATCCGATCGGCACCCGCCGGCTGTGCGTCGACACCAACTACTACCAGACATTCAACCGTGACAACGTGACGCTTGTCGACATCCGCGAGGATCCGATCGAGTGCTTCACTGCGACCGGCGTTCGTACCCGCGCCGCGCACTACGATTTGGACCTCGTCGTGTTCGCCACCGGGTTCAAGCCGTTCACCGGCTCGCTCTTCAAGGCCAACATCCGTGCCGCCGACGGCACCGGGCTGTCCGATCTGTGGGCCCGCGGCCCGGTCACCTATCTGGGGCTGCAGGTGCGCGGGCTGCCGAACCTGTTCATCGTCAACGGACCCGGCTCACCGTCGGTGCTGGCCAACTTCTTCCCGACGACCATGCAGCAGTCCGCCTTCATCGGCGACCTCATCGCACACATGGCCGCGCACAACCACACCCGGGTCGAGCCAACCGAGCAGGCGCAGCGGGAGTGGACCGCGCACGTCGCCGAGATGGCCGCGCCGATGCTGCGCTACAAGACACCCAACTACATGGTGCACGTCAACGACGACGGGAGCCGGGCTTTCATCCCGTACCCCGGTGGTTTCGACCGGCACGCGCGCAAGTGCGCCGAGGTCGAGGCCAACGGGTACGAGGGCTTCGCGTTCTCCTGAGCCGCCGAGCAGCACCGGTGGCTGCCCGGCCCGGCTCACGATCCGGCGGCCAGGATCGCGGCAAGGTCGACCGGCAGGGGGTTCGCGCCCTCGAGCATCCGCTCGGTGCGCGACCGGATCGCCGGCCCGTACTCGGATCGGTGGGTCAGCACCCAGAACGTCCGCTGCCGGATCGCCGCGAGGACCTGATCGGCGATGGTCGCGGGGTCCGCACCGGCCTCGATGAGCGCCCGGCTGAGCTCCTTCTGCCGGGCGAGCGCGCCGGCGTCCGGCTGCTCGCTGGCGCCGTCTTGATGCCTCGGCCGGTTCCGGGCCGAGGTGTTGAAGTTGGAGCGCGTCGCGCCGGGGCACACGACCGAGACGCCGACGTGCGGCGCGAGCTCGGCCAGTTCGAGGTACAGCGTCTCGCTGATGGCCACGACCGCGGCCTTGGCGGCGTTGTACGGCCCGCCGAGTGCGAAGGGCACCAGGCCGGCCACAGAGGCGATGTTCACGACGTGCGCCTCAGGCTGGGCTGTCAGCACCGGGAGGAACGTGCGCAGGCCGTGGATGACGCCCCACAGGTCCACCCCGAGCACCCAGGACCAGTCCTCGATCGACTGCTCGGCGACCGGTCGGCGGACCGAGACCCCTGCGTTGTTGCACAGAACATGAACCGCGCCGTACGCCTGCTCGGCGCGGTGGGCCAGGGCCTCAACCGAGGCCGCGTCGGAGACGTCGGTGACGACGCCGATGCACTCCCGGCCGGCCGCCCGCAGCTCGGCCACCGCGGCGTCCAGCGCCGCCGCCTCGATGTCCGCCAGGACGACGCGGCACCCCTGCTCGCCGAGCGCGGCGGCCAGCGCCCGACCGATCCCGCTAGCGGCGCCGGTTACGACGGCGACTCTTCCCTCCAGCTCCATCCGGTCAGGTGCCGGAGTGTCCGACCGCGCGGGCGTAGAACGAGCGGTCCACGTAGCGGTCTTCGGGAATGACGTCGGTGTACTTGACGGTCTTGAACGCGATGAAGACCTTCTGCTCCTGTTCGCCCGTGCCCTGGCGGATCTCCCAGTCGAAGGTCAGCGCGGGCGTACGGGTCAGCGTCTCCGGCGGTTGCTGGGCGCCGGTGGCGATGGCGGTGAGCACCCGCTGGTCCTTGGTGTAGTCGCCGCGCAAGTACGTGTTGACGGTCCGGATGTACGCGCGGACGAACGCCTGCGTCACCTCCGGCCGCTCTTGCAGCAGCGACTTGCCGGCGTAGAAGCCACCCAGCGGTTCGCCCGGCACCTGCCCGCCCACCAGCACGTACTTGTCCGGCTCGTTGGCCGCCGCGAGCCAGTACGGGTCCAGCAGCCAGGCGGTGTCCACCGCGTCGTTCGACAGGGCGGTCATGAGGTCCGCCGCCGGCAGCTGCTTGATCTGCAGGTCCTGAAGGGAGATGCCGGCCTGGCGCAGTGCCTTGTCCATCGGGTACGCGATAGCGGACGCGGCGCCGACCGTGGAGCCGAGGGTCTTGCCCTTCAGCTCGGCGACGTTGGGCTTGCTCGGGTCGGCGAATGTGTCCCGGCGCGCCCAGAGTCCGGTCTGTGGCTGTGACAGGTCGCTGGCCTTGGGCTCCACGAAGTTGCCCAGGATCCACTTGATCGACAGACCCTGGTTGACGGCGTTGAACAGCCCGGCCTCGGTGCCGCCGTAGGAGATGTCCACCCGCCCCGTGGCGAGCTGGGGCATGGCGTCCGCGAACGGCAGGACCGAGAACTCAATCTTCAGGTTCTCTTTCTCGAACTCGCCCAACTCCATCCCGACGAAGATCGGCGCGAGGCTGCTGGAGCGGGATGCGGAGGTCATGCGGATGGTGGTCATCTCCTTGAGCGGCTGTGCCGCCGGAGCGTTCGCCTCACACCGGGCGATCTTGCGGGTCGGGGCGAGATCGGCCGGGTCGATGTACGCGTCCGCGCCGCAGCCCGCGACCGGCACGACCGCGCCGAGATCGCCACCGCTCACGACCTCTTCCCCACCGCAGGCCACTGTGGACAGCAGGAGCGCGGCGGCGCTCAGCGCCGCCGCCATGACACGAAGTCTCGACATGTGTTTCCTCCAGGGAATGCGGTGCGAAAGGGCGACTGGCGTCAGGAGGCGACGATGGCGTCGTCGTCCGCCCGCCACCTGATGAACAGGCGACCCACGAGCTTCACCAGGAGCGCGAAGAGGTAGCCGATGACCGCGACAAGCACGATGCCGACGTAGCTCTGCTCAAGCAGCAGCAGCGTGCGCCCCTGCTCGATGAGGTAGCCGAGGCCCTGGTCACTAATCACGAACTCGATGCCGACCAGCATCAGCACGGCGACGCCGGCCGCGATCCGCAGGCCGACGAAGATCTCCGGCAGCGCCGCCGGCAGCAGGACGTGGCGGAACATGTCCCACCGGCCGGCGCGCAGCATCAGGGCCGCCTCCCGGTATCCGGCGGGCACGGCCATGACCGCGGACATCACCGAGATCCAGACGAAGAAGTACACGGTCACCGCGATCAGCACGACGACCGAGGTGTCGCCGAAGCCGAAGATGGTGAGGAAGATCGGGAGCAGCGCCAGCTTGGGCACCGTGTACCAACCCCAGGAGAACGGCTCGAAGGCCGCCCGCAGCACCCGGGACATCCCCATGAGGAAGCCGACGAGCAGCCCCGCCGACGCGCCCAGCAGGTAGCCAAGGATCACCCGGCGGACGCTGACCAGCGTGGCGTCCACCAGCCGGCCCTCCTCCCAGAGCGTCGCGATGCCGTGGCCGAGCCGGCTCGGCGGCGGGTACAGGAAGGGGTCCACCCACTTCAGCTCCGCGCTGAGCTGCCACAGCACGACGAACAACACGGGCACCGAGACGCCCAGCGCGACCTTTGTCGCGGTCCAGCGCCGCCGGGTGCGGACCGGGTGGCGCTCGGCCGCTCCGGGCTGGCGGATCAGTCGCGCGGTCATCACTTCTGCCTTCCGGTGTCGAACTGGGCGACAACCTCCGAATGCAGGCTCGCCCACAGGTCGCCGCGGAGCTTGGCGAAGAGAGGGTCGGTGCGGACGGCACCGGAGCGTGGGCGCTCGAACGGCACGGTGATGTCGGCGATGATCCGGCCGGGCCGGGCGCTCATGACGACGACCCGGTCGCCGAGCAGGAGTGCCTCCTCCAGGCTGTGGGTCACGAACACGACCGTGCGACGGCGGGCCTGCCAGATCGCCAGCAACTCGTCCTGGAGCACCTCGCGCAGCTGAGCGTCGAGCGCGGCGAACGGCTCGTCCATCAGCAGCACCTCGGGGTCGATCGCGAGCGCACGGGCGATCGAGACCCGCTGGCGCATGCCGCCGGAGAGCGCACCCGGGTACGCGTCGGCGAAGTCGGTTAGCCCGAGCCGACCCAGCCAATCGTTGACGATCTCGCGCCGCTCCGCGATGGGCCGGCCGCTGAGGCGCAGCCCGAGGTCGACGTTGGCGCGCACGGTCTTCCACGGGTAGATGCCGTAGTCCTGGAAGACCATGGCGATCGGGATGCGGCTGTCGCCGGAGACCTCGATGGCCACCTCACCGGACGACGGCGCCAGCAAGCCGGCGATGATTTTGAGAAGCGTGGACTTGCCGCAGCCCGAAGGGCCCACCACGCAAAGGAACTCCGCGTCGCCGATGGACAGGTCGAGCGGCCCGAGGGCGTCCACCTTGGCCCGCCGACCGGCCACGAACGAACGGGTGGCCTGCCTGACCGCGATCCGCTGCGGGGCCGCGGGCGCCGCATCGGCGGCGGTGTCCACGTCGGTCAGTGGGGCGACGTGCTTCATGGGTCTCCCTGTCGGTTCGACCGGCAACGAAGGGGGTAGCGCAACATCGCTTTATTGCTAATATTTACAAGATAGTAACCTTAGCTAGCCGAGTCAACGGGTCTGGGAGGCCACGATGGCGGTACGCCTGCTGGAAGGTCTACGGGTGGTCGAGTTCGCGCTCCTCGAAGCGGGCGGCGTCGGCACGGTCCTGGCGGATCTCGGCGCCGACGTGGTGAAGGTCGAGCGGATCGGCGAGGGCGACTACATCCGCAAGGTGGGCTGGCCGTTCGTGCATGGCGTCTCGCTCATGCACCACCACCTCGGCCGAGGCAAGCGCAGCGTCGCCATCGACATCCAGCGCCCGGAGGGCGCCCGCCTGGCGGAGCGGATCATCGGATCGAGCGACGTCGTCGTCGAGGGCATGCGGCCGGGCGTCCTGGCCCGCCGCGGGATCGGCGTCGAGGCGATGCGCGCCCGCCACCCGGACCTGGTCTGGTGCACCGTCTCCGGCTACGGCACCGACGGCCCGTACGCAACGCTCGCCGCGCACGGCGTGGCCTTCGATGCCTGGGCCGGCGGGCTGCGGCTTGGCACCACCGAGGAGGGCTTCGCGTCGGCCGAGCTCGGTGTACCGCTGGGCACCCGGGTCACGCCGCTGCTGGCCGCGAGCGCGATCCTCGCCGCGACCCTCCGGGCCAGCCGCACCGGCCAGGGCTGCACGATCGACATCGCCCAGAGCGAAGCCGCAGCCTCGGTGGACTGGCTGACCGTCGAGGGCCACCGGGCACACCTGCGCCCGGAATCGGAGGTCAGCGGCAACCCCGCCGACGGCGGCGTCCGCCGCACCCCCGGCACCGCCGGGATGGGCGACAGCGTCCGGTACCAGGTCTACCCGACCGCCGACGGCCACGTCCTGTTCATGGCCACCGAACGCAAGTTCTGGGAGCACTTCTGCGCGGCTGTGGGACGCACCGACCTCTCCAGCGGGCGGCGTAGCGAGGCGGTCGCCGACCACGCGCTCGGCGACCACCATCTGCGGGCGGAGCTGACCAAGATCTTCGCCGCGCGGTCCACCGCCGAGTGGGTCGAGGTCGGGCTGACCGCCGACGTACCCATCGCCCCGGTCAACACGCCCCAGACGCTCCCCGACGACCCGCACTTCGCCGCCCGGACGTCCTGGCTGCCCGCCGAGCGGTACGGTGCCGACCTGCTGCCACTGCCGGTACACCTGGCCGGTGAGGAACTGGCCGCCCCGGCTCCGGCGGCAACCCCTGGCCAGCACACCGACGAGGTGCTGGCCGCGCTCGGGGTGGACGCCGGCGAGTTGACGACGCTGCGCGCGGCCGGCGTGGTCGGGTGACCGCGCGCTTCTACAGCACCTCGATCGCGGCCAGCACCGGGTCTCCAGCGCGGCAGACCTGCACGTCGAGCTGTGCGGCGCAGGCCGGGCAGAAGAAGTGCCGCACGGTGAAACGCTCCCCGCCCGGATACCGCGCACCCAGCGGTGCGCGGGCCGCGACTGGTCGATCCCGGACGACCAGATGCTCGTGCACCGACTCCCGGCCACCGCAGACCGCCGTGGCGCAACGCGCGCACGAGACGACGCTGTCATCTCCGTCCGGTACCAGATCCAACCCGGCCGAGAGCCGGCGGCCGCGGCGACCAGCGGTGGACAGCGGTGCCGGCGCCCGGCCGATCCGCTCGCGGCGCCGCCCGTCGCGCAGCCGCGCGGTCGCGTCCTCGTCGACCCGCGGGTCCGCCGGCTCCCCAGTGACGACCACCGCGTAGTCGCGGTACGCGCCGGCCGCCGTCACCAGCCCGTCCCGTACGTCGTCCAGCACGGCGGCCGGCTCCCGCTCGATCGGGTCGCCCAGCCCGCCGCCGCCCTGGGAGACCGAGACCAGTACGTCACCGGCGCCCACCTCCATCGTGGACAATGGCATCGGCAGCGGCCAGTCCGCATCGCCCGCCGCCCGACCCGCCAGCCCGGCGAGATCGGCCCGGGGCAGCACGGCGACCAGGCTCTGCCCGCCGAACTCACCACCGCACACGCCGGCCGCGAGTGGGTGCTGCAACCCCTGCCCGAACGACATCATCGTCATCGGCGCAGCCGTGCCGTGGACGGTCAGCGCGTGCAGCGCGCCGACGCCGCCGCGATGACGCCCGGGTCCGCCGGTGTCCGGCAGCTCGGTGCGACCCTCGTAGAGCACGGGCAGGTACGCCTCGTTCACCTCGACGTTGGCACAGGACGCACCCGGCGACGTGGTGTAACCAGAGGAATCGACGCCGTCACCGGTCCAGGTGGCACCGCCGCCTCCAGTGATCTCGTCCAGCGTCATGGTGGCGTACGCCGTGCCGTCCGCGCGCACGCCGTGCACAGTCCCGCCGCCGCCCCCGGCGGCCTGGCAGCTCGCCATCACCATCGACAGGAAGTCCTCTGTGGACTCCAGCATCCGGCCGATGCAGGCGTTGACCGACACCCGGATGGCCTGGCAGGTGGCCGCGGTGCTCATCGCCACCCCGGCCGGCCACCGGGCGTGCACCACCGTCCCCTCCCGGCTGCGTACACGCACCACTGGCCAGACACCGCCGGGCACCCAGGGCAGTCCGCCGCAGAGGTAGATGAGCACGCCGCCGATGGCGAAGTTGGCCAGCGCCGGATACGCCGCGTTGATCGCACCCGGCGCCTGCGGGTCACTGGCGGTGAAGTCCAGCTCCAGTTCGTCGCCACGCTTGGTCATGGTGAGCCGGACCGCGTAGATCGACTCGGGCTCGCCCGCGGCGCTGCCGTACGGCCGGTACTCCAGGTAGCTCACGTGCCGCCACCGCCCGTCCGGGATGGCCCGGAGCCGCTCGCGCAACGCCGCCTCGGTGCGCTCCAGCAGCCGGTCCAGCACCGCGCCGACCACCTCCGCGCCGTACTGCGCGCACAGCCCTTGCACCTGTTCGGTCACGTTGCGGTTGGCGACCACCTGGCCGACGAGGTCGAGTCGGTTCAGCTCGGCGGTACGGGACCGGGCCAGGTACTCGCGCTCGATGTCCCGGCGTATCCGGCCGTCCTCGACGATGCGGATCGGCGGCATGGGCGGCGCCTCGTCGAAGATGGAGCGCGCGTCGTACGTGATGCCGCCCGGGTTCGGACCGCCGACGTCGGGCTGGTGTGCCGTGGAGCCGCACCACGCCACCAGGCGGCCGTCGACGAAGACCGGCGCCACTACGACGACGTCGGGCTGGTGCAGCGCGCCGACGTACGGATCGTTGGTGACGAACTGGTCCCCCGGCCCATACCCGGGGTTGTCGGCGTACTGGTCGACGATGTCGCGGACCACCAGGTGCATCGACACCACCTGCGCCAGCACGTACCGTCCACAGCAGACGACACGGCCGTCCGGCGCCATGATGACCGTGTTGAGGTCGCGGGCCTCGGCGGCCAGCTGCGATCCGGAGAGCCGGGCCAGCACCGAGGCGGCGTCGTCGTTGATCGCGTCGAGCCGGTGCCGCAGCACCTCGAAGGTGATCTCGTCCAGCATCGCGTCCCTTTCGAGCGTTTGGGGCCTGGCCGGTGGATCTTGTTGGGTGCGAGGCGAGGTCCGGGCGCAGCCCTACAAGGACCCGCCGGACAGACCCTGAACCAGGTGGAGGTGGCCGTAGGTGTCGACGTGCGCCCGACGCTGCGGCGGTAAGACGACGGTGGTCTGCTCCGACTCGACAAACGCCGGGCCCTCGATCTGGGCGTCGGCGCCCAATCGCGACCAGTCGTAGACCGCGCACCGGTGCTCGACCCCGCCGAACCAGGCGGGCCGCTCGCCGATCTGCTCGGCCACGGCCGGTTGGCGGACGACCACCGGCGGCGCGGGCACCGGGACGGTCAGCTCGACCCGGACACTGAGCACTTCGACCGGCGTGCCCTCGGGCGCGGCGCCGGCACCGACGACCCGCTCGTACCGCTCCCGGAACGCCGCCGCCAGCCGAGCCAGTTCCGCCGCGTCGACTCGTTCGCCGATTGGCACGTCCAGGCGGCGCTGCTGGCGGTAGAAGCGTAGGGCGGCGCTGCGCCGCACCACCCTGCGCCGCCCCGAGGCGGCCGCGACGGCGTCCACCGCGGCGGTCAGGCCGGCCTCGATCTCGCCGGTCAGCTCCGCCAATGCCGCCTCCAGCGCCGCGCCCGCCTCGAGCACCGGCGACGGCACCAGCCCGCGTTCCGCGCCGATGGTCAGGTCGCTGGCCACCGCACCGTACGCGGACAGCTCGGCGGCCAGCTCCGGGACGACCACGTCGGTGAGCCCGAGGCCGTCGGCGTACCAGCTCGCGTACTGCGGGCCCGCGCCGCCGAAGGCCATGAGGGCGAACGCCGACGGGTCGTGCCCGCGCTGGATGGTGCACCGGCGGATCAGGTCACGCATCTGGTCGGCGGCGATCCGCACGATGCCCTCGGCGGCGGCTACGACGCTGATGCCGAGCGGCTCGGCGATGTGGGTGCGGATCGCCTCCCGCGCCGCCTCGACGTCCAGGTCGACGGCACCGCCGAGCCGGCGCAGGTAGCCCAGCGCCGCGGAGGCGTCGGTCAACGTCGGACGAGTGCCGCCGCGCCCGTAACATGCCGGGCCGGGCTCGGCGCCGGCGCTACGCGGGCCCACACGGAGCGTGCCGAGGCCTCGGTCCAGCCAAGCGAGGCTGCCACCGCCGGTGCCGATGGACTCGACCTCCACGACCGGGATCGCCAGCGCGTGCCGGTGCACCATCGGCCGGCTCGCCCGAGGCATCGTGCCATCGACGACGAGCCCCACGTCGAAGCTGGTCCCGCCCACGTCGGTGGCGATAACGCCGCGGTGCCTGAGCGCCGCTGCGAGCCCTGCCGTGGCAGCGAGGCCGGCCACAGGCCCAGATCGCAGAGTGTTGACCGGCGCGCGCAGCGTGTGCTCCACTGGCTCGGCGCCGCCGCCGGTACGCAGGATCATCAGCACGCCGCCGAAGCCGCCGTCGCGCAGCCGGTCCTGCAACGCGCGCAGGTACGCGCCGACCGCCGGCGCCACGTACGCGTCCAGCACGACCGTCGAGGCGCGCTCGTACTCCCCCACCGCCGGGGCGATGGTGGACGAGCACGAGACCTGCACTCCCGGCAGCTCCTCGGCGACCAGGGCGGCGAGCTGCCGCTCGTGCTCCGGGTTTACCGGCGACCACAGCAGGCAGATGGCGACCGCGTCGACACCACGCCCGGCGAGCCGGCGGATCGCGGTACGGGCCTGCGCCTCGTCCAGCGGCCGGACCACCGCGCCGGTCACGTCGATCCGCTCGCTGACACCCGCGATGTCCGGCCGGGCGACCAGCGGGTCGGGCTTGCGCCAGCGGACCGGCATGGTCGCGTCCAACTCGTCCAGGCCATGGATCTTGTTGGCCTTGGCGATCGGCAGCGTGGACTCGAAGCCCTTCGTGGTGAGCAGGCCGACCCGGGCGCCGGTGCCAGTGAGCAACGCGTTAAGCCCCACCGTGGTGCCGTGCGTGAGGATCACCGTACGGCACAGCAACTCGGGCAGGCTCATGCCGAGCCCGGCGGCGGCGCGCGCGATCGAGTCGAGCACGCCCTGCTCGACCCGGCCCGGAGTGCTCAGCGCCTTACCCACGCCCAGCCGCCCGTCGGAGAGCGTGACCACGGTGTCGGTGAACGTGCCGCCGGTGTCCACGCCGACGAGCGCGCGGAGTTCGCCGCCGCTCACCGGTGCCTCCTGGCTCGCTCGCTCGTGCGGCGCTGAAGGCGACGTCTTCCTCCGCCGACCCGAAACCCCGCCTTCGCCGACGGGTCCGCTGCGTCCAGGCGCCGCCGTGCCAACTCCCTCGTTCACGCCGCTCCCCCGGCCACCGGCACGTTCACGCCGCTGACGAACGACGCGGCGTCGGAAACCAGGAACTCCACCACGGCGGCCACCTCGTCCGCCGACTGACCTCGGCCGAGCGGGATGGTACGGGCGAGCCACTCGGCGAGCCCGATCCCCTCCCGCTTGGCGAGCCGCTCGAGGCCCGGGTTGGGGATGCCGGACCCACCCGGGTCGACGCCGAGCGGACAGACGGTGTTGCAACGGATGCCGGACGGGCCGAGCTCGCGGGCGAGGACGGCGGTCATGTGGTTGACCGCGGCTCGCGCGATGCCGACCACACCGGCGTCGGTCACCGGTGTGAGCCCGGCGTACGAGGAGAGCAGCACGATCGAGCCGCCGCCGCTGTCCCGCAACACCGGTGCGCAGGCGCGGGCGACCAGCCACGCGGTCGTGAGGTTCCAGGTGAGGCCGTGTTGCCAGGCGGCCGGGTCGACCTCGGTCAGCGCCCCGTCGCCGGCGCCGGGGCCAGTCGCGCCCACCAGGTTGCAGCAGCCGTCCAGCCGCCCCAGCTCGCCCACCGCCGACTCGACCAGCGTGGCGACGGAGCCGGCGTCCGTAGGATCGACGCGGAGCGCGGGCACCGGGCGGCCGGCGATCGCCGACACTTCGTCCGCCACCTCCGCCAAGGCTTCGGCGCTGGCCGGGCCGGTGTCGGTCGCACCGAGCCCGCCGGACGCGACCGCGTCGGCAAGCACCAGTCGCGCGCCGGACCGGGCCAGCCGTATCGCGGTGGCCCGCCCGATGCCCGGCCTGCGGGCCGCGCCGACAACCAGAACCGCCTTCGAACTCAGGTCCATGCGCGTCTCCGGCTCACTAGGTCTTTATTACAATCTTAGCCATGATTGAATCATTTGCACTAGGCTGCAGCCCATGACTTCACCCGAGCACGCCGGGACCGTTCTGGACGTGAGCGGGCGCCCGGTCGAGCTGCGCGCCATCGACTGGCGTCCCCTCTTCTTCCCCCAGGTCGTCGCGATCGTCGGCGCCACCGACACTGAAGGCAGTCCGCAGCGGGCACAGTGGCGCCAGGCCCGGGAGCGGCTCCTCGCGCGGGGCGCCCGCGCCGTCCACCCCGTCCACCCCAGCAAACCCGCCATCGACGAAGTACCCGCGTACCGCGGCGTGCTGGACGTCCCCGACGACGTCGACCTGGCCATCGTGCTGGTCCGCGACCCGTTGCCAGTGCTGGAAGACTGCGTCAAGAAGGGCGTACGCTTCGCGATCGTGTTCGCGGCCGGCTTCGCCGAGCTCGGCACCGACGCGGGCGACGAGGCGCAGCGGCGCCTAGCGGAGATCGCCCGCGGCCCGATGCGCATCATCGGGCCCAACACCAACCTCAACCTCATCGAGCCCTGGCGCAAAGGGCTGCCCGGACGCAAGCTCGCGGTGGTGACCCAGTCCGGCAACCAGGGCCGCCCGATCGTGCAAGGACAGGAGCTGGGCATCGGCATCCACGCCTGGGCCACGCTGGGCAACGAGGCCGACCTGGAGTTCGCCGACTTCGCCGCCGAGTTCGCGACCACCCCGGGGGTCGGCGCGATCGCCGCGTACGTGGAGGGCTTCGTCGACGGGCGGACCATGCGCCTCGCCGCGGACACCGCACTGCGCGCCGGCGTGCCGATCGTGTGCATCAAGGTCGGACGCACCAGCGCGGGCCAGGCCATGGCCAAGGCGCACACCGGTCACCTGACCGGCCCGGACGCCGTGCAGGACGCGGTGTTCCGGCAGTCCGGTGTGATCCGGGTCGACGACATCGACGAGGCCATCGAGATCTCGGGAGCGTTCTGCCACACACCGCCGCTCGCCGGCCCACGCGTGGCGCTCTGCGTCATGTCCGGGGGCACCGGCTCACACGTGGCCGACCTGTGCGGGATGGCCGGCCTGCCGCTGCCCCGCCTGGCGGAGTCCACACTCGACCGACTGCGCACGCTGCTGCCGGCGTACCTGCACGTGGAGAACCCGGTCGACACCGGCGGCGTCGCCACCGCCCGCCCCGAGGGCCGCAAGGTGCTGGAGGCGCTGCTCGACGATCCCAACACCGACGTACTGCTCACCCCGATCACCGGCGTGTTCCCCGGTATGAGCGACGCCATCACGCGCGACCTGATCGCGCTGCACGAGCGGGGCGGCAAGCCAATCGTGGTGGCCTGGACGTCGCCGATCCGCGACCGCGACCACCGCGCCCTGTGCGACGCCGGCATTCCGGTGTTCCACTCGTTCCGCACCGCCGTGCGCGGCATCCGGGTCATGGCCGACTTCTGGGCCCGGCACCGCGCCTACCGCAGCCCCTTCGCGGACGTGCCGCGGACCGCCTCCCCGGCCGCGGCGACCGCGCGCGGCCTGCTGGTCCCCGGCGCCACCACGGACGAGGTGACCGCCAAACGCCTGCTGCGGGCGTACGGCGTACCGGTCACCGAGGAGACCGTCGCCACCTCGGCCGAGGAGACCGTCGAGGCGGCTGCCCGGCTTGGGTACCCGGTGGTCGTCAAGGCGCTCGCCGCCGACCTCGCGCACAAGTCCGACCTCGGCCTGGTCCACGTCGGGATCGCGGACGCGGACGCCGCGCGGGACGCGTACGCACGCATCGCGGACGCCGCCCGGCTCGCTGGGCTGCGGCTCTCCGGCGTGGTAGTACAGCCGCAGGTGACCGACGCGGTGGCGGAACTGATCCTCGGTGTGAGCCACCAGCCGCCGTACGGGCCCACGATCACGTTCGGGCTCGGCGGGGTATTCACCGAAGTGCTGCGGGACGTGTCGTTCCGGGTGCCGCCGTTCGACCGGGACGAGACGCTGCGGATGATCGGTGAGACCCGCGCCGCGACACTGCTCGGCGGCGTACGCGGGCGCCCTGCCGGCGACCTTGACGCGGTCGTCGACGCGGTGATGTCCCTACAGGCACTCGCTCTCGAGCTTGGCGACGCGGTCCGCGAGCTGGACATCAACCCCCTGCTGGTACGCCCACGCGGGCTCGGCGCGGTCGCGGTCGACGCCCTGATCGTGGCTGCCTGACCGGCCGCTACTCCGGCCAGTCCTCGGTGCGGTCGGCCCGGCTCGGCTGGCGTCCGGTCCGCATCGGGGACAACGGGGCGTCGACGAGCAGGATGCGCTGGAACGTCCGGGCGGTCGACCGCAGCCACGCCTTCCAGCCGGCGGCCGGCGACGCCAGCTGTGCCGCCTCGAACTCGGCCCACCGCTCGTACGTCGGTACCGCCCAGAGCAGGAAGCACTCCGAGTCGTCGGTGAGCGCGGTCCGCCAGGCACCGACGGGCTGCCAGCCGAACCGGCCGTAGTAGGGCACCGCCTCGTCCCGGGCCCGTTCGAGGAACTCGGCGGCTTGGCCGGGGGCCACCGTGATCTGCTCGTGCGCGTACAGCTCGCCGCGCACGCCGTCTGCGCAGAGCTGCTCTATGGTGCGCGTCCACGGCGCCGGCACGAGCAGCCGGTCAACGCCGCCCGAGCGCATGTCCGCAGCCGCCGCCCACCACTCGGCGAGCTTCGGGTCCTGTAGCGATGGGTGGTTGAGCTCGTGCCTGAACGACCTGGCGAGCCCGGCGAAGCCGTCCTCCTCCCACATGTTCAGCACACCCGGCCACCACGCGGTGGAGCCCACTATCCCCCAGACGCCGTAGCAGAGCTGGTGCCGCTCCTCCTGCGCTATCGGGCTGAAGTTCGCCGTCATGTGCTGCATGTAGCGGGCGCGGCTCTGCTTCGTGATGGTGATGAACTCGTGGATGTAGACCTTCTCGTTCACGGTGCGCTCCAATGTGGACGGCGTGGCTAGGCGAGCCGTTCGAAGACCGCCGCCAGCCCTTGCCCACCGCCGATGCACATGGTGGCCAGACCGTACCGCTCCTGCCGGCGCTCCAGCTCGCGGGCGAGGGCGCCGACCATGCGGGTACCGGTGGCGCCGACCGGGTGGCCGAGCGAGATGCCGGAGCCGCGCGGGTTGGCGCGGTCGAGGTCCTTGGCGCCGAACTCCCACTCCCGCAGTACGGCGATCACCTGCGCGGCGAACGCCTCGTTGAGCTCGATAACGTCCATGTCGGACAGTGTCAGACCTGCCCGGGCCAGGGCGATCCGGGTGGCCGGCACCGGGCCGATGCCCATGCGGTGCGGCTCGACGGCGGCGAGCCCGGCGGAGACCAGCCGCACCAGGGGGCGCAGCCCCACCCGTTCCGCGTGCCGCTCGGTGGTGACCACGCAGAGCGCGGCGGCGTCGTTCTGCCCACTCGAGTTGCCCGCCGTGACGGTCGCCTCCCGGTCGACCTCGGCGCGGATCGGCCGCAGCTTGGCCAGCGCCGCCATCGTCGTGTCCGGACGCGGATGCTCGTCGCGGTCAACCGTCACCGGGCCACCCTTGGCCGGCACCGTCACCGGGACGATCTCCGCCGCGAACGTGCCGTCCCGCTGTGCCTGTACCGCCCGCGCGTGCGAGAGCATCGCCAGCTCGTCCTGCTCGGTGCGGGAGATGCCGTACTCACGGCGCAGGTTCTCCGCCGTTTCGAGCATGCCGCCGGGTACCGGGTAGTGCCGGCCACCCGCGGTGACCCGACCGCGTTCCAGACTGTCGTGCAGGCGGGCGCCGCCGGAGCGGGCGCCCCACCGGATGTCCGCGGTGAAGTGCGCGGCGTTGCTCATGCTCTCGACGCCACCCGCGACGACCAGGTCGGCATCGCCCGCGCTCACCTGCCGGGCGGCGTACAAGATGGCCTGGAGGCCGGAGCCGCAGCGCCGGTCGACGGTCAGGCCCGGCACGGTGACCGGCAGGCCGGCGTCGAGGGCCACCACGCGGCCGATGGCCGGCGCCTCGCTGGTCGGGTAGCAGTGGCCAAGCACGACGTCGTCGATGGCGTCCGGTGCGAGGCCCGTGCGGTCGAGCAGCCCGCGTAGCGCCTGGGCGCCTAGCTCGGCCACGGACAGCGCCCGCAGCGACCCTCCGTAGCGACCGATGGGTGTCCGGACTGGCTCGCAGATCACCGCGTCAAGCACGTTCTTCTCCCGATCGCGTCCCGGTCATCGCGCCGCCGCGTCTCGACACGACCGCCTCGACCACCACTGGTAAGAGCTATAAGATAGCAAAGAAAGAGTGGAGGGACATGTGATGCGGGTCTTCGACAGCCCGGCCGCCTTGGCTTCCTGCGTCGGTGAGACGCTCGGCGCCAGTGACTGGCTGACCGTCGACCAGCGGCGGATCGACCTGTTCGCCGAAGCGACCGACGACCACCAGTGGATCCACGTCGACCCCACCCGCGCGGAGGGCGGGCCGTTCGGCCGCACGATCGCGCACGGTTACCTGACGCTGTCGCTACTGCCGCACCTCGTCGCCCAGATCTACCGGGTCGACGGGGTGCGGATGGCGATCAACTACGGCCTCAACCGGGCGCGGTTCCCCCACCCGGTGCCGGTGGGCTCCCGGGTGCGAGCCAGCAGCCGGCTCGCCGCCGCCGACATCGTCGACGGCGGCATCCAAGCGGTGCTCGTCTCGACGGTCGAGATCGACGGTGTCTCGAAGCCGGCCTGCGTCGCCGATACGGTCACTCGGTACTACGCGCTCACCAGCTCTTAGGTGTGTTCTTGTACCTGTGTGTCAATCCCGACTGGGTCGGAGTCTTCGACGGAATCGACCTTGACTGGGAGTATCCGGGGTCGTCTGGCAACAACACGACGTCGTGGCCCAGTTACGAACCGGCGCCCCTCCGAGACGCCGCCGAAACGCTGTCCGCCGCCGAATGCGCCAACCAGGTCGGCATCTCCCGGGTCAGCGCCCGCCGCTACCTCGAACACCTCCACGACAGCGCCGAAGCCACGGTCACACTGCGCTACGCCGTCGCGGGGCGCCCCGAACGCCGGTACCGCTGGACCGGCTAGCCGACCGGGAGCAGCGCGGCCGCATCAGCCGGTGCGGCGGTTGCCCCATTGACGCTGGGCCTGGAACGAGCCCCGACCGCCCGGATACTGCCCCTTACCCGGCGGCGGCTGTGCCGACGACTTGCCCTTGCCCTTGGCGCGCCGCTCGGCTCGGTTGGCGAAGACGGGAACATCCGATGCGGCATCGTCAGCGGGCGTTGACTGGGCGTCCGAAGCCTCATCGGGCTCGCCGCTTGGCGATGTCGTGTTGTCAGGCATCGAAAAGTCTCCCAATGATCGGTACGGCGGCATGGACGACGACACCCACAGCCTAACCCGCGGCATCGCCGGTGTTGGTGCCGCGCGGGGTTGAGCACCTGGACGAGTCGGGCGGGCTCGGCATCGCACCGAGCCCGCCGCTCCATTCAACTCGTTACTGTCGTGCCGTTAGCGCTGCAGCGTCAGCAGACCGGGCCGGTATGGCAGGAGGCCGTAGTCGCCGCCGGAGTTGGGGGCACGCCCCTGGTAGAGCAACCGCAGATTGCAGGGGTCAACGGTCATGGTCTGATCCGCGTTGCTGCGGATCAGTTCGCCGTGGCTGATGTCGTTGGTCCAGGTGGCGCCGCTGTTGGCCTTGCCGGCGAAGGGATTGCTCTCGGTCGCGGCCTGCGGTGTCCACGAACCGCTCAGGCTGGTCGCGGTGAACGAGCGGAAGTAGCGTCCCTGCGCGCCGATCGCCTCGACGAGCATAAGGTATCGGTTCTGGCCCTGGAGCTTGTAGACCTGGACCGCTTCGAACAGGTTGTTGGTCGTGTCGCTCATGACCACCGTCGAGGTCGAGCCGAAACTGCCGGGGAAGTTGCCGATGGGCATGCTGGCCCGGTAGATCCTGCCGTTGTCCCCGGCGAAGAACAGGTACATGTTCGTGCTGTCACCGATGAGCGCCTGGTCGATCGGTCCCGTGTTGGAGTTGGAGATGCTTCCGGAGAAAAGCGTCTGGTGCGCCGACCATGAGTTCACGTTGGTGGGGTCGGTCGACGTCCGGTAGGAGAAAGCGGGGCCACCCCACTGGTAGGCGAGCACCCAGATGTTCCTCGGGGCGAAGTAGAAGAGCGAAGGCGCGACTGCGGAGAAAGGCATCCTGTTCTGGCTGGCCGAGGCCATGTCGGACCAGTTCGTGAAAAGGCCGAAGTTCATCGAGCCCCACGACGTCCCCGTGTCGTGCGTCGTCGCGTAGACCAGGTGCCTGCCATTGTAGGGGGCGTGGGTGAAGTCCTTCAGCGAGACCCACCCCGACCTCGGAGTCGCCAGCGAGCCCGTCGACGTCCAGCGGTAACTCGACGGAAGAGCACACGTGCCCGGCGGCGTCGTCGGCGGCGCCGTCGTGGGCGCGGTGGTCGTGGGCGCGGTGGTCGGGGGCGTCGTCGGCGTTGTGCCACCGGTACAGGTCACACCGTTCACAGCGAAACTCGTCGGCGCCGGGTTGCTGCTCGTCCACGAACCGTTGAAACCGAACGACACCGTGCCGTTGGTCGCGACCGAACCGTTGTAACTCACGTTCCTCGCGGTCACCGCCGACCCACTTTGCGTCAACGACGTGTTCCACGCCTGCGTCACCGTCTGCCCGGCACCGAACGACCACGTCAACGTCCAACTGGTCAACGGATCACCGAGGTTGGTGATGGTGACGTTGGCACCGAATCCGCCCTGCCACTGCGACGACACGGCATAGTTCACCGAACAGCCCGCTGCTGCGGCGCCAGCCGGCAACGCCACGACAACCGCCGTCGACGCCAGCAACGCGACGCCGGCCGACACCAGGCCGACATTGGTTGCTCTGGATCTGGACATAAAGCATCCTCCTGATTGGATGGCGACCTGAAAATTGGGCTTGGCGATGATTGGGACGCCGCCCCCCTGCCGGGCGAGATGGTCGGACGTGTGGGTGCGACGGTCGGTTGCACCCACACGCCCTTCCAGGACATGACCGGTCGAGCGAGGACCGTCAGAGGGTGAACACGACCGTGGAGATACTCCGTGCGCCGACGTCGACGGTGACCTGTCCCCCGTTCACGCTGGTCGGCTGGCTGGCCGCGTTGGCGTTCTGCGAGGTCAGGTAGTGCTCCGCGCGTGTGACGTTCTGCGGCGCCTGTATCACGGCGTTGTTGACCGCGCTGGTCGAGCGGTTGAGGATCACCAGCGTGATCTTCCCGCCGCCTTGGTACGCGGTCACCTCCAGCGGCGATGCCTTTGAACTCTTCGTCAGGGCGACCCGCTGGTAGCCCGGGCGGACATACTTGGCGTACTGCGAGAACGCGTACCCGCGCTTGAGCGGAGCACCCGCGGTGGTGCCGTAGGCCGACTCACCGTCGCCGATGAAGGAGTAGTAGCGCTTGCCGTACCACCAGATGTAGGCGCTCCAGTTGGCTTCCATCGACCGGTGCACCGTGCGCATGATGTCGTCGAGCGTCTCGTTCCAGACCGCCTGGTTACCGGGGTTGCCCCAGATGTTGGAGCCGCTGCCGTCGGCCTCGTGGTAGTTCCATTCGGTCATCCACACCGGCTTGTTGTGCTGCTCGGCCAACGGGTACGACCTCAGGCGGCCCGAGGCCTCGGTGCCGTACAGGTGGCCACCGATGTAGCCGATGTTGTTCCGCGCGGTCGCGTCGTTCAGGGTCGGATCGGTGTAGGTGTAGTTCAGGTTCACCGCCTCGGCCACCATCAGCCTGGTGTTCTGCACCCGCGCACCGTGATCACGGACGAAATTGCGAAGCTCGGTGCCGCTCCAGTCCATCGAGTCGTAGTCCGGGTGCCAGTCCGGCTCGTTCTGCACCGAGGTGACGTCGACCGTCACGCCCTGGTTACGCATGTACTGCACGTAGCTGTTCAAATGATTCGCGTAGTCGTCGTAGTAGTCGGTCCTCAGCTTGCCGCCGTTGATCCGGCTGTTGTTCGTCTTCCACGCCGCCGGCGCGGTCCAGGGCGACGCGAGGATCTTCACGCCCGACCCGTACGACTTGGCCGTCCTCAAGGCGTTCACATGGGTCGCCCACTCACCGGAGACCGGCGAGATGCCGGTACGCACGATCGACAGACCCAGTTGGTTGGCACCCAGCCCGACAAGCGTCTGCGTGTCGGCCGTCGACCAGGCGCTGCCCCAGATCGACTGAGCCGCACCGAACCCGTCGACCGTCTGGTACCTGGTGCCGCTGTTCACCGTGATGTCCGCGGGCCCCGCCGGCGGCGGGGTGGTCGGCCCCGTCGTGGGCGGGGTCGTCGGCGCCGTGGTGGGTGGCGTCGTCGGCGCGGTTCCACCGGTACAGGCCACCCCGTTCAGCGCGAAGCTGGTCGGAGCGGGGTTGCTGCCGGTCCACGAGCCGTTGAAACCGAACGAGGCGGTGCCGTTGGTCGCGATGGCCCCGTTGTAGCTGACGTTTCTGGCGGTGACCGCGGATCCGCTCTGGGTCAGCGCCGTGTTCCACGCCTGGGTGACGGTCTGGCCGGCACTGTAGGACCACGTCAACGTCCAGCTCGTGATCGGGTCACCGAGGTTGGTGATGGTGACGTTGGCGCCGAAGCCACCTTGCCACTGCGACGACACGGAGTAGTTGACCGAACAGCCGGCGGCCGCGGCCCCGGCCGGCAGCGCCACAGCGACCGCCGCCGATGCCAGCGCGACGGCGCCGGCCGACACCAAGGCGGCACTGGTCACTCTAAGTTTCCTCATAGAACGTCTCCTGAAAGGGGGATGCCGGCCCACGCATCCGGCTGGGAAGGCTCGCATGGCGGATGAGCGTCGACAGCCCGAGTCGAGCAGTCATCGAAGCGCCCAGCACCCGTGGGCCTCCTGCATGCGCCGCGATGGCCCGGCCTGACGCGCGCATCGGGTTAGGACAGCTGCTGCAAGCGGCCGTGGGTGCCCGTTACCCCAGCCGCGCCCGACTCCTAAACAGTTAGCATTGTCGATCGAAAACGTAAGCCTTGGCAAGACAGCGAGACAAGGAAGACGTGGAGCCGCACCACAGGAATACATGGAGCTAGATGCCTCTGCTACCGTAGCTCCATGCCTGGCGCCAACGGATCCCGCCGCGTACGAGGCGAGATCGAGACACTGCCCAGCGGATCGCTGCGGGTGAGGGTCTACGCGAGCCTCGATCCGGTCACCAGGAAACGGCGCTACCTCATGGAGACGGTCCCGGCCGGCCCCACCGCCGCCGAGGAGGCTGAGGCGGTGCGGGCACGCCTCGTCAGCGAGGTCGACCAGCGCCGCGCCACGGCCGCCACGGTCACCGGCCCACCACCGCCCCAGACGACCCCCGCCGGCCGCGGTCACCAGCGGCGCCAAGGTGAGATGACCGTCGCGAGGATCGCACGACTGGCAAACGTGTCCACGGCCACCGTGTCCAAAGTGCTCAATGGTCGGTCGGGGGTGGCTCAGCAGACCCGCGACCAGGTGGAGGCCGTGCTGCGCCAGCACCGCTACCGCCGCCCGGAGATGCCGGCACGCGCCGCGACCATCGAGGTCGTCTTCTACGGCATGCTGAGCCACCTGGCCATCGCCATCATGCAAGGCGTCGAGCAGGTCGCCTCCACCCAGAAGATCTCGGTCGGCTTCACCGACGCGAGGCTCCAGTCGTCGGCCGGCCGTTCCTGGGCACACGACCTGCTCGCCCGCCGTCCGGTGGGCGTCATCACCGTGCATCTGACCTTTCCACCTGAGCAGCACGCCCTGCTCGCCGCAAACGGCATACCGCTTGTCGCGCTGGATCCGACCGGCGAGCCGGAGCACTCCGTCCCCTCGGTCGGAGCAGCCGACTGGAACGGCGCGCTGGCAGCTGCAAGACACCTGCTGCACCTCGGTCACCGGCGCATCGCCGCCATCACCGGGCCGACAGAGCGCCTCTGCGCTCGGGCACGCCTGGACGGCATCCGGGCGGCACTGGACGCTGCCGGCGTGCCGCTCGAGCCACGGCTGACCAGGACCGGGCAGTGGTTCGCGTTCGAAGACGGGCTCAACCACGGGCGCGAGCTGCTCCGCCTCGTCGACCCGCCGACCGCCATCATGTGCGGCAACGACCTGCAGGCGCTGGGCGTCTACGAGGCGGCCCGGCGGATCGGCCTGCGGATTCCCGACGATGTGAGCGTGGTCGGCTTCGACGACATCTCCCCCACCCTCTGGTGCGGCCCGGCCATGACCACGGTGCGCCAACCCTTCACCGAGATGGGGGCCACCGCGGCGAGCCTGGTCTTGGCGTTGGCCGCCGGTCACGCCCCGCGGCACGAGCGCGTGGAGCTCGCGACGACGCTCATCGTCCGGGACAGCACCGCCCCACCCACCGGCCACTAGCACCGTCGGCGTCTCCATGGTGGATCCTCCAGGGATCTTTCGCGGAGCCGGTGCGGAGGTTGCCTCTCCGCACCGGCCCTTCCCGCGGAGGTAGGTCAGGTGGCGGTACAGGTCGGTGCCAGGCCGGTGCCCGTGCCGTTGGCCTGGAACCCGAACTCGGTGGACTGCCCGGCGCCGACGCGGCCGTTGTAGTCCACATTGGTGAACTGGATCGCGCCGGTGTTACCGCTTCGGTTGGCGCTCCACGCGTTCGTCACGGTGGTACCGGACGGCAGGGTCAGGGCGACCCGCCAGCCGTTGATGGCCGACGATCCGGCCGTCACGCGTACACTCGCGACGAAACCGCCGGTCCATTGGTTCACCGTCACGGTCGCGGCACATCCGGCCCCACCGGGCGGTGGGGTGGTCACCGGCGGCGTCGTGGGCGGCCTCGTGGTGGGCGCGGTGGTGATCGGCGTGCCACCGCTGTTGAGCGCGTTGAGCACCGAGTTGTAGGCGGCCTTCTTGTTGCCTGAGCAGTCAAACAGCAGGGCGTTGTCGGAGCCACGCCAGGAGTCACAGTCCCGCACGCCCCACACCGTGATTCCGGTGCAGCGGGAAACGGCGAGGCAGGCCCGGGTCACCGTGGCGTAGATGTTGGCCTGGTTGCTGCCCTGCATGACGTCCAACTCGGTGATCTGCACGTCGACACCCAGGTCGGCGAAGCGCTGGATGTTCGCCTGGTACGACGAGTCGATCGTGGTGCCCAGGTGCGACTGAAGCCCGACGCAGTCGATCGGCACACCTCGGGACTTGAAGTCACGGACCATGTTGTAGATGCCGGTCGACTTCGCGTTGATCCCATCGGTGTTGTAGTCGTTGTAGCACAGCTTCGCGCCCGGGTCGGCGGCACGCGCGGCCCGAAACGCCGCCTCGATCCAGTCATTACCGGTCCGTTGCAGGTTCGAGTCGCGCCGGCCGCCGCTACCACCGTCCGCGAACGCCTCGTTCACCACGTCCCAGGAGTGGATCTGACCCCGGAAGTGCGCGGCCACCTGCGTCACATGGTTGATCGCCGCGTTGCGCAGGGCGCTGCCGGACAGGCCCTGCGCCCAGCCGGGCTGCTGGGCGTGCCAGAGCAGGGCGTGCCCGCGTACCGACATGCCGCGCGACCGGGCGTGGCTGACGATCCGGTCGCCGTTGGTGAAGTTGAACCGGCCCTGCTGCGGCTCGGTGTGGTCCCACTTCATCTCGTTTTCGGCGACGAGGCTGTTGAACTCCCGGTTCAGCACCGTCATGTACGTGTTGTCGCCGAACTTGCCCGTCCCGACGGCGGCGCCGAAGTAGCGGCCCTTCTCCGCCGCGGATCCGCCGAGGGTGGTACCCGCCGTGGCCGAGGAGGCCAGCACGGTCGCCAGGCACGCGGCGATCGCGCCGACACCGGCCACGCCGAGCGCGGCGCGAAGGCGTTTGGGGATTCTCATGTGGAGTGTGCCCTTTCAGGGAGTGGTGATGGCGAAACGGTCGACGGTGACGGAGCCGCCGAGGGCCTGGGTGGCGTAGTTGAAGATGCCGAAGCGGTACGCCATGAAGAACTGCCAGGCGTTGTTGAGCGTGAACGCCGGCCCGAGGCTGACGAAGTTGGTCCCGTCGGTGCTGTAGGAGAAGCGGGCCTGGCGGCCCGAGCCCGGTCGCACGTCGGCGTTGACCCGCAGCCAGATCCGGCCGCCGGACACGGCCGCGCTGGCTTGCTCGCTACCGGTGCCGGTGGTCTGCCAGCTGGAGTTCATGGTCAGGCCGTTGGTCATGACGACCCGGGTCGCCCCGTTGTCGCGCCTGACCCCGATCCAGGCTGACGAGTCGCGGAGCATGGCCAGTCCGGCTCGGTCACCGTTGGCCATGCTCGCGTAGTTGAGCTCGATCGTGGCGGTGGAGGACGGCCCCTGGATCCGGTGGGTCAACGTGTTGCGCGCCTGGTACAGGTCGTTGGTGACCGTCGCGGTCTGCAGACGGAGCCCGTTGTTGACCGACCAGCGGGCGTTGTCGGGGTTGTGGTTCCACTCGTACTGCGGCCCCAGGATCGTGCCGGTGAACGTGTCCGTCCCGATCATCGGCTTGACCTGCCGAGGCGGTCGCGGCACATTCGGGTAGGGGTACGACGCTCCCCAGCGGCCGTTGACGGTCTGCAGGACCGGCCAGCCGTCGGCGCTCCAGGAGATGGGAGCCAGGGCCGGCACTCGCCCGCCCGGGTAGGCGTCCACAAACGACATGTAGTACCAGGCGCCGTTCTGGGTCTGCACCAGTCCGCCCTGGTGCGGCACTCCGCCGCCCGAGATGGGACCCGGCAGGTCGAGGAGAACCTGCCGCATCTCGTACGGGCCGAACGGGCTGGACGACCGCAGTACGTACTGGCCGTTCGCCGGGCGGGTCAGCCAGATGTAGTAGTACCCGTTTCGCTTGTAGAACCGCGCGCCCTCGAGCGTTCCGACGCTGGACGGGGTCTGGAAGACCTGCTGTGCGCGGACCTGGGACAGACCGTCCGCGGTGAGTTGGGCGACGCTGATGGTCGAGTTGCCGTAGGCGACGTACATGGTGTCGTTGTCGTCGACAAGCAAGCCGGCGTCGTAGTAGCAGTTGTTGATCCGCGACCGCTTCGTCCACGGGCCCTCCACAGTGGTGGCCGTGTAGACGTAGGTGCGGTTGAACTCGGTGCAGCCGATCCAGTAGAAGGTCCGGTTGCTGGGTCGGTAGTTGAACGCCGACGCCCAAATGCCTTTCACGTAGGCGCGTGCACCGGAGAGGTTGTAGGCGTTGGATTCGAAGTCCAGGCTCGGCACGGAGTGGCCGGCAAACTCCCAGTTCACCAGGTCGTACGAGCGCAGGATCGGCGCACCCGGCGAGTAGTGCATCGTCGAGGCCGAGTAGTAGTACACGTCGCCGACGCGGATGATGTCGATGTCGGCGAAGTCCTGCCACAACACCGGGTTGTTGAACGTAGACGACGGCGGCCATGTGCCCGGCGGCGGGCTGGTCGGTGGCTGTGACGTGGGCGGCGCGGAGGTCGGGGGCGACGAGCTGGGCGGGCCGGTCGTCGGTCCGGTCGTTCCATTGCAGACAGTGCCGTTGAGCGAGAAGCTCGCCGGCGGGGCGTTGTTGCCACCGCTCGTCGCGCCGTTGAACCCGAAGTTCACGCTGCCGTTCGTCGGGATGTTGCCGTTCCAGCCGGTGTTCGTCACCACCACGTCCTGACCGGATTGCGTGTAGCTGCCGTTCCAGAGCTGGGTGATGGTCTGCCCGCTGGCGAACGACCAGGTGAGCCGCCATCCGTCGACCGGGTCGCCGAGGTTGTCGACGACGACGTTGGCGCCGAAGCCGCCCGGCCATGAGTTCGTCACGGTGTACGCGACCCGGCAGCCCGCCGCCGCCTGCGCCGAAACGGCTGTGACGACGCCGACCGCGCTGACCGCGGCTACGAGCGCGGCCGCGATCCCGAGCCGAAAGCGTTTGTTCTGCACGATGTTCCTCCGGTTACGTGGGTCAGCGGGTGGAGGCGCGGGATGGATCGATCCCCGCGGCCCGCTCCCGCCGGGCCGGCCCTGGAGCGGCCCCCGTAACGCCGCCCCAGGCCGGTCGAGGGGTCAGGCGGTGCTACAGGCGACGCCGTTGAGCGTGAACGAGGTTGGCTTGGCGGAGTTGCCCGTGTGGGTCGCCTGGAAGCCGACGCTGACCGATGCGTTCGGCGCGATCGCGGCGTTGTAGCCGACGTTCCTGGCGGTCACCTGGCCGGAACTGGGCGTGTAGGTGGCGTTCCAGCCGTTGGTGATGGTCTGCCCGCCGGGCAGGGTGAAGGTCAGGGCCCAGCCGTTGATCGCCGTGCCTCCGGTGTTCGTGATGGTCAGATCCTCGGTGAGCCCGTTGTTCCAGGCGTTGACGGTGGCGGCGACCCGGCACGCTCCGGTCCCCGGTGGCGGCGTCGTGGGCCCGGGGGTCGTCGGACCTGGCGTGGTCGGACCTGGCGTGGTCGGTCCCGGCGACGTGCTCTGAAATTGGGTGAAGAACCGCCATGTCTCGCCGGGCAGCCAGGTGCGGGAGCCGCTGTCTCCGGCCGCGCCGTCCTGGGGCGCGGCGATGTGTCCTTCGTCGAACGCGGCCCAGACGACGGGATATCCGCTCCGGCATCCCGCATAAGTGGTGCTGCGGTGGGTCAGGCTGCCCTGGGAGGGCTCCGGCGGGCTCTGGGCGGTGCAGCCGTTGTTGCGGACGAACCGGTCCCGCAGCGACCGTCCACCGGAGATGCCGAGCACGCTGTCGCGGATGCCATGTGCGGCGAAGTAGGCGATCGGCTGCGTGCCGCCGCTACAGCCACTGAGCTGCCCACCGGCGTAGACGGCGACCGCCCGGAAGACGTCGGCCCGGGCGCAGGCGAGCGCGTAGCTCATGGCGGCCCCGTAGCTGAACCCGAGCGCGAAACGTTGCGTGGTGTCCACGCAGAGTCCCGCCTCGATCCGGCGGAGCATGTCGTCGACGAAGACGAGGTCTTCGCCGCCGGCGTTGGCCCAGCCGTTGTTCAGGCCCTGTGGGGCGACGAAGATGGTGCTGTTGTCGGCCAGGCGTTGAAGGCCGTAGTAGGCCCAGACGTCACGCTGCACGGTCTGGCCGGTGGCGACGTCGGTCGCGGTGCCTCCCAGCCAGTGGAATCCGAAGACCAGCCGGTACTGCCGGTTGACGTCGTAGCCGTCCGGCACGCGCAGGATGAACGTGCGGTTCTTGCCGTTGCTCTGGATCGTGTGCGTGCCGCTCGCCAGCGCGGGCGCTTTGCCGCAGCCCGCCGTGGCGGCGAGCGGCGTGAGGTCCGCGGCCTGGGCGGTGCCGCCGAAACCGCCGCGGACCATCGTGGCGCCCACGGCCAGTACCAGCAGCATCGCCACAGTGACCGGTCCGAAAGTGAATCTGTGCCTTGACATCACGGAGTCCTTACGCCGAGGTACAGGTGGGTGATGGGTTCGAGGCCGTACCACCGCCGATGAAGCCGAACGTCGTCGACCCGGAGGCCGGCAACGCGCCGTTGTGGCTGGCGTTGGTCACCGATACCGTCGAACCGCTGGTGGTGAGCGTGCCGTTCCAGAGCTGGCTGATGCTCTGGCCACCGCCGAGGCCCCACCGCACGGTCCAGCCGCTGATCGCCGAGGCGCCGGCCGTCACCGTGACCTCCCCCTGAAAGCCGCCGCCCCAGGTGTTGCTGGTGCGGTAGGTGGCGACGCAGCCGCTGCCACTCGGCGGCGGGGTGGTGGGCGGCGCCGTCGTCGGCGGCGCGGTGGTAGGTGGCGCGGTGGTAGGTGGCGCGGGCGTCGGTCCGGCGCCCTGGTTGAACTGCCACCAGTTGGCGTTGAGCAGGTAGCCGCTGCCGCCGGCGAAGCGCAGGAAGAGGTCGTGCGTACCGCTGGCACCGCTCACCGGGCAGGTGACGGTGGTCCAGGTCTGCCAGCCGCCGGTGCCCGGCACGGTGCAGGTGCCGACCGTGGTGCCGCTCGCGCTGCCCAGCCGCAGCTCGATCCGTCCACCACCGCTCGCCGAGGCCACCCGCGCGGTGAACGACGTGGCCCCCGCGCCGAACGCGACCCCCTTGACCTTGATGTAGTCGCCGTTCTCGATCCAGCCGGCGTTCATGCCGCCCTCGCTGGCGGGCTCGGTTTCGATGCCGGAGGACCAGGCGATGGTTTCGGCTTCCTGGCGGACGTACGGGTTGAGGGTGCCGATCTGTGGCGCGCCGGTGGTGGTCATGTTGATCGTCGGGATGGTGCCGTTGCTGTTGTAGGTGAACCTCTCCACCGCGACCGACCGGGTGAAGCCACCACCACCGGGCAACGCGCCGTTGTGGTAGAAGAAATACGAGCCGCCGTTGAAATCCACGATCCCCGGATGGTTGGTGAAACTGCTCCCCTGACGAGGCATGACGGTGCCCCGGTAGGTCCACGGACCGGTCGCACTCGTCGCGGTCGAGTAGGCGATGAACTCGCTACAACACTCGGCCGCGAAGATGTTGTAGTACATGCCATTGCGCTTGTAG
>NZ_JBHLUH010000008.1:0-40379 GCF_042433955.1 Phytohabitans kaempferiae
CCGTCGGAGTTGACCGCCGAGCCGCGCACCACCGCCAGCACCTGGCGGCCGTTGCGCACCGCATCCGACAGCCGCTCCAGGACCAGCACGCCGACCCCTTCGGCGCATCCGACGCCGTCGGCGGCCTCCGCGAACGCCTTGCAGCGGCCGTCCGGCGCCAAGCCACGCTGTTCGCTGAAGTAGACGAACATGTCCGGCATGGCCATGACCGTGACTCCGCCGACGAGTGCCAGCGAGCAGTCTCCCTGGCGCAGGCTCCGCGCCGCCAGGTGCAACGCCACCAGCGACGACGAACACGCCGTATCCACCGTCAAGGCCGGGCCCTCCAGTCCCAGCGTGTACGCCACACGGCCGGAGACCAGGCCGCCGTCGCTGGTGGCCCCGGGGTAGTCGTGACACATGACGCCGGCGAAGACGCCGGTCGGGCTGCCGCGCAGGGTACGCGGCCGGACGCCGGCGTCCTCGAGCGCCTCCCAGGACGCTTCGAGCAGCAGCCGCTGCTGCGGGTCCATCGTCAGTGCCTCACGCGGCGAGATGCCGAAGAACGCCGCGTCGAAACCGGCTACGTCGTCGACGAAGCCACCGTTGCGGGAGTACGTCCGGCCGGGCCCGCTGGGCTCCCGCTCGTACAGCGCCTCGATGTCCCAGCCACGGTCGGTGGGAAACTCGGTGACGGCGTCGGCGCCCGAGGACACCAGCCGCCACAGGTCGTCGGGTGATCCGATCCCGCCCGGCAGGCGGCAGGCCATTCCGACGATCGCGACCGGTTCGGTGGCGGCGGCGGTGACCCGGTCGAGTTCCCGGCGCAGCCGCTCGTTGTCCAGGACCGACTGCCGCAGCGCGCTGACGATCCGCTCGGTCGATGCCGCCTCACTCGTCTGTTCCGTGCTCACGCCGGGGCTCCTCCCTCGCCGTACACCGATCGCAGCAGGTCGTCGATGCCCATCTCCGCGACCCGCTCCCGCATCCGGGCGTCCTCGGCCGCGTCGGCCCGCCCTTGGGCTGTCGCAGCGGCCGGCGACCCGTCCGGCAACGGCTCGTCCGGCACCAGTTCGGCGAGCAGGTGCCTGGCCAGTGGCACGGCCGTCGGGTAGTCGAAGATCAGCGTGGCTGGCAGGCGCAGGCCGGTGGCTGTGCCGAGACGGTTGCGTAGCTCCAGCGCCGCGAGCGAGTCCAAGCCGAGGTCGAGGAACGTCTTCTCCGGGTCGATCGCGACCGAATCGTCGTACCCGAGCACCGCGGCCGCTTGACCGCAGACGAGGTCGAGCACAACCTTCTCCCGGTCGGGGCGATCCATGCCGGTCAGCCGCTCGCCGAAGGCGGGCGGATCTTCCGCAGCGGTGGCCGCGACGACGCGCCGCCCTGGGGCGCCGGCCACGGCACGCAGCAGGGCCGGAAGGTCGGTACGGTCCCGCAGCACCGCCCTGTCCACCCGCAGCGGCACGAGTACCGCCTCGGCCGCACCCAGCGCGGCGTCGAACAGGGCCAGGCCCTCTGCGGTGGACAGTTCGACGATTCCGGAGCGAGCGAGACGGTCCACGTCGACCTGACCGCCGCTGCCCTCCCACGGCCCGAAAGCCAGCGAGGTGGCCGGAAGGCCCTGGGCGACCCGGTGCTCGGCGAGCGCGTCGAGGAAGACGTTGGCCGCCGCGTAGTTGGCCTGCCCGGCCGTGAGCACCAGGCCGCCGGCCGAGGAGTACAGCACGAACGCCGCCAGGTCCAGGTCGCGGGTCAGCTCGTGCAGGTGCCACGCGCCGTCCACCTTGGGGCGCAGCACGGCCGCCAGTTGCTGGTGGGTCAGCGAGCCGAGCACGCCATTGTCCATGACGCCGGCCGCGTGCACCACCGCGGTCAGCGGATGCGCGGCGGGCACGCCGCCGAGCAGAGCCGCGACGGTGGCCCGGTCGGCCACGTCACAGGCCACGATGGACACCGTGGCGCCCATGCCGGACAGCTCCGTGTGCAGCTCGGCGGCGCCGGGTGCGGCCATCCCCCGGCGGCTGGTCAGCAGCAGGTGCCGTACGCCGTGGCTGCTCACCAGGTGCCGCGCCAGCGCGCCGCCGAGCAGCCCGGCGCCGCCGGTGATCAGGACGGTGCCGTCCGGGCGCCAGGCCGCCGGTCGGTCCACTGTGTCCACCCGGTCCACGCGCTCCAGCCGGGGCAGCCGCACGACGCCGGCACGGATCGCCGTTTCCGGCTCGCCGGAGGCGGCGACGGCGGGCAGTGCCCGCGCGGAGGCTGGCGAGCCGTCGGTGTCGACCAGCACGATCCGGCCCGGGTTCTCCGCCTGTGCGGCGCGGACCAGGCCCCACAGTGGAGCCTGGGTGAGGCTTGACCCGTCGGGCGCGCACGCGGCGTCGCGGGTGAGCACGACGAGGGTGGCACCCTCGGTGCGCGGGTCGGCGAGCCAGAGCCGTAGCTGGTCAAGGGCCCACCGGGTCGCCGCGTGGACCGCCTCGGGCACGTCGCTGCCGGTGTCCGCTGGTGCCGGTAGGACCACGACGTCCGGGATCGGCGTGATGGCGGCCAGGTCGGGGTACGTCGGGGCGTGCAGTCCGTGTGCGTCGTCGCCGAGCACCGCCCAGCCGTCGGCGGCTTCGGTGGGGTCCGCTGGCGCGACGGCCGGGCCGGGCTGCCACCCGATCCGCAGTAGCCCGTCCGGCGCCGGCTTGCCGGACCCGAGCTGGTCAGCCGAGACCGGCCTGGTCACGATCGACTCGACCCTGCCGACCGCCGTTCCGGCGGCGTCGGCCAGCGTGAGAGACACTCCGGCCGGTCCGCCGCGCGCTCGTACCCGTAGCGCGGCCGCTCCGGCGGCGTGCAGGCGGATCCCGGTCCACGCGAACGGGATCGCCGTCTCGGTGATGGCCTTCGGACCGCCGTCGACGAAGAAGTCCATGGCTCCCAGCGCGGCGTCGAGCAGCGCCGGGTGAACGCCGAACGACGCGGCCGAGGCGGCGGCATCGTCGGGGAGCGCCACCTCGGCGTACACCTCGTCGGCGCGCCGCCAGACGGCCCGCAAGCCGCGGAAGGTCGGCCCGTAGCCGTAGCCCAGCCCGGCGAGGTGGCCGTAGACACCGTCGAGGTCCACGCGCCGCGCACCTTCCGGCGGCCATGCGGCAAGGTCGTGCTGTTCCGAGCGGGCGCCCAGGGCGAGGGTGCCCATCGCGTGCAGTGTCCACGCCGTCGTCGCGGCGCCCGCACCGTCGGCCGGCCGTGAGTACACCGACAACGCGCGCCGGCCGGCGTCGGCGCCGCCGACCACGACCCGCACCTCGGCCACCGCGCCGGCGGACAGGTCGAGCGGCCGGTGCTGGGTCAGCTCCTCCACCACGTCGTACCCGACCTCGTCCCCGGCACGGATCGCCAGCTCGACGAAAGCGGTGCCCGGCAACACGGCCCGGCCCAGGATCACGTGGTCGGCGAGCCAGGGCTGGCGGTCCAGGGACAGCAGGCCGGTCAGCACCACACCGCCGGAGTCCGGCAGTTCCACCACGGCGCCGAGCAGCGGATGCCCGGCAACGCCCAAGCCGGCCGACCAAACGTCGGCGGCCGGACCTGTGCCGACCTCGCCGCCGGTGACGGTGGGCGGTGTGGAGGCGTCCAGCCAGTACCGCTTGCGCTGGAAGGCGTAGGTGGGCAGGGGCATCTTGCGGGCGCCCCGCCGGGCGAAGAAGGCCGGCCAGTCGATCGGCGTGCCGCGCACGTGCAGTTCCGCCACCGCCGCGAGTACCGTGCCGGTCTCCTCCCGGCCACCGCGCAGCATCGGCACCACGCCGGCGGATTCCGCGACGCTCTCGCGCGCCATCGCGGTCAGCGCCGCCTCGGGTCCCAGTTCGACGAAGCGGGTCACACCCAGCGACTCCAGGGCGCGGGCCGCGTCGGCGAACAGCACCGGCTGGCGCACCTGCCGCACCCAGTACTCCGGCGAGCACAGCTCGTCGGCGGTCGCGACCGTCGCGGTCACAGTGGACATCACCGGGATCCTCGGCGGCTGGTACGCCAGCCGCTGCGCGACCGCGCGCAACCTCGCCAGCATCGGATCCATCAGGTGGGAATGGAAGGCGTGCGAGACCCGCAGGCGCTTGGTCTTGTCGAAGCCGCGCGCGACCCGCGCCACCGCGTCCTCGTCTCCGGAGACAACCACCGCCCTCGGCCCGTTGACCGCGGCGATGTCCACGCCGGCGCACAGCGCCGCCCGCACATGTTCGGCGCTGGCCGCGATCGCGACCATCGACCCGCCGGCCGGCAGATCCTGCATCAGCCGGCCTCGCGCCGCGACCAGCGCGCACGCGTCAGCCAGGGAGAACACGCCGGCCACGTGGGCGGCCGCCAGCTCGCCGATCGAGTGCCCGGCCACGAAGTGCGGCACGATCCCCCAGGACTCCAGCAGCCGGAACAGCGCCACCTCGACGGCGAACAGCGCCGGCTGCGTGTACCCGGTCTGGTCCAGCAGGTCGGGTTCGGCCCGCATCACGTCGCGCAGTGGATGGTCGAGCTCGCGGTCGAGCAGCGTGCACACCTCGTCCAGCGCCGCCGCGAAGGCGGGGAACGCGGCGTAGAGTTCCGTGCCCATCCCGAGCCGCTGCGCGCCCTGGCCAGTGAACAGGAACGCGGTCAGACCGCTGGAGCGCGCGACGCCGCGCGCCGCCCCGGGCGGTGCCGCCCCCGAGGCAAGACCGGCGAGGCCGGCGGCCACCGCACCGCTCGCACCGCCACCGGCCGGCGCCAGCACCACCGCGCGGTGGTCGAGTGCCGCGCGGGTGGTCGCCAGCGAGTACCCCAGGTCGAGCGGGTCGATGTCGGGCCGGCTGTCCAGGTAGGACACCAGCCGGGCTGCCTGGTCGCGCAGCCCTTCCGCGCTACTGGCGCCGAGCGGGAGCGGGACCAGGGTGAGCGGCGCCGGGCGACCGGCCGCCGGCGGCTCCGGGTGGGCTGTCTCCGCCTCGGCGGGCGCCTCCTCGATGATCGCGTGGGCGTTGGTGCCGCTGATCCCAAACGAGGAGATGCCGGCCCGGCGCGGCCGACCACCGGCCAGCCACGGCCGCGCCTCGGTGAGCAGTTCCACCGCGCCCGCCGACCAGTCCACGTGCGGCGACGGCGCGTCGATGTGCAGGCTCTTCGGCAACAGGCCGTGGCGCAGGGCGAGCACCACCTTGATGACGGCCGCGGCGCCGCCGGCCGCCTGGGCATGGCCGATGTTCGACTTCACCGAGCCGAGCAGCAGCGGCCGGCCATCGGGCCGGTCCTGCCCGTACGTCGCGAGGAGCGCCTGCGCCTCGATGGGGTCGCCGAGCCGGGTCCCGGAGCCGTGCGCCTCCACGGCATCCACATCGGACGGGTTGAGGCCGGCGGCGGCCAGCGCGGCCCGGATCACGCGTTCCTGTGACGGCCCGTTGGGCGCGGTCAGCCCGTTGGACGCGCCGTCGGAGTTGACCGCGCTGCCGCGGACCACCGCGAGCACCTCGTGGCCGTTGCGACGGGCGTCGGAGAGCCGCTCCAGCACCAGCAGGCCGACCCCTTCGGCCCACCCGACGCCGTCAGCGGCCGCCGAGAACGACTTGCACCGGCCATCCGGAGACAGCACTCCTTGCCGGCTGGAGTCCACGAACAGGTCCGTGGTCGACAGCACGGTCACGCCGCCGGCCAGCGCGAGCGAGCATTCGCCGTTGCGCAGCGCCTGGGCCGCCAGGTGCAGGGTCACCAGCGATGACGAACAGGCCGTGTCGACGGTCAGCGACGGGCCCTCCAGGCCGAGCACGTACGAGATCCGGCCGGACACCACCGCGCCGGAACTACCGTTGGCCAGGTATCCGGCCACGTCGGCTGGCGGGTTCTTGGCGCGGCTGCCATAGTCGTCGTACATCACGCCGGCGAACACACCCGTCTGGCTGCCCCGCAACGAGCTCGGATCGATACCGGCGCGTTCGATCGCCTCCCACGAGGCTTCCAGCAGCAGCCGCTGCTGCGGGTCCATCGCGACGGCCTCACGCGGGCCGATGCCGAAGAAGCCCGGATCGAACCAGGCCGCGTCGTGCACGAATCCGCCCTCGCGGGCGTAGGTCCGGCCGGGCGTTCCAGGCCGTGGGTCGTAGATGCCGGCGACGTCCCAGCCACGGTCGGTCGGGAAATCCCCGACCGCGTCGAAGCCGTCGACCAGCCGCTGCCAGAGGTCCTCGGGCGAGCCGACCCCACCGGCGTACCGGCAGCTCATTCCCACGATCGCGATCGGCTCGTCGGTGCGCCGCCGGGGCGCGGCCGCGGCCGGCGCGGCGTCCGCCGTCCCGACGAGCCGGCCCTTGAGGTATTCGGCCGAGGCGCGGGCGGTCGGATGGTCGAAGACCAGCGTCGCGGGCAGCGCCAGGTTGGTGGCGGAGCTGAGCAGGTTGCGCAGCTCCACCGCCGCGAGCGAGTCGAACCCCAGACTGCTGAACGCCCGGTCAGGGTCCACGGCGGACGCGTCGTCGTAGCCGAGCACCGCCGCGACGCTGGTGCGGACCAGCTCGGTCAGGATCCGGTCCCGCTCGGCGTCGGGCAGCCCGGCGAGGCGGCGCACCAGCGGCGGACCATCCGCCGGTTCGGCTGTCCGGGCGGTGCGGCGCCGCTGGGTCGCAACCATCGCGCGCAGCAGCGCCGGCAGTTCGTCGGTGCGGGCCCGCAACGCCACCGGATCCAGCCGCAGCACGGCCAGGACGGCCTCGTCCGTACCCAGCGCCGCGTCCAGCAGCCCCAGCGCGTCAGCGGCGGCCAGCGCCGGCATGCCCAGACGTGCCATCCGGCGCAGGTCGGACTCGCCCAACTCGCCGCCCAGCCCGGTGTTCTCCGCCCACAGGCCCCAGGCCAACGCCGTCGCGGGCAGTCCGAGCCGCGCGCGGTGCTCGGCCAGCCGGTCCAGAAACGCGTTCGCCGCCGCGTAATTGGCCTGCCCGGCGCCGAGCACCATGCCGCCGGCGGAGGAGAACAGCACGAACGCCGCCAGGTCGAGGTCGCGGGTGAGCTCGTGCAGGTGCCAGGCCGCGTCCACCTTGGGCCGCAGCACGGTCTCCATCTGCTCGCCGGTCAGCGCGGCGAGCATCGCTCCGTCCGAGGTACCGGCGGCGTGCACCACCGCGCTGAGCGGCCGGTCAGCGGGGATCGCCGCGATCAGGCCGGCCAGTTCCGCGCGATCAGCCACGTCGCAGGCGGCAAGGGTCACCTCCGCTCCGAGCGCGGCCAGCTCGGCGCGTAGCTGCTCCGCACCCGGGGCGGCGGCGCCGCGACGGCTGGTCAGCAGCAGGTGCCGCACGCCGTGCTCGACGACGAGGTGCCGGGCGAGCAGGCGGCCCAGCCCGCCCGTGCCGCCGGTGACCAGCACCGTTCCGGTCCCCCACGACACCCCGTCGGCACCGGCGCGGTCCGGCACCGCGACCTGGACCAGCCTCGGCACGAGCGCCGCGCCGCCGCGCACCGCCGCCTCGGGCTCGCCGGCCGCCACGATGCCGGGAAGCAGGCCCGCCGCCGTTTCCACCGCGTCGCCGGTGATGGCAGCGTCGAGGTCGACCAGGACGAACCGGCCGGGGTGCTCGGCCTGCGCGGCCCGGACCAACCCCCACACGGCGCCGTGGGCCAGATCGTCCTGGCGAGTCGCCACCACGAGTGTCGCCTCGGCGAACCGGCGGTCCGCCAGCCAGGTCCGCGCCGCGGAGAGCACCGTGGCCGTCGCCGCCCGCACGCTCACCGGTACGTCCACGGTGGACGACGGGCAGTCGAGCACCACCACGTCGGGCACGCGTGCGCCTCGCTCCAGCGCGGCGCCGAGCGCGGCCAGGTCCTCGAACGCCGCCGCGCCGGCGCCCACGACCGCCCAGCCGTCCGGCAGTGCCTCGGCGCGTACCGGCAGCGGGCTCCACCGCACCCGCAGCAGTGACCCGCCGGCGGCGCCGGCCCCGCCCGCGTCCTCGGCGGCCTTGGTGATCTGCTGGTCCGAGACCGGCCGTGAGACAAGCGCCTCGACCGACGCCACCGGACGCCCGGCGGTGTCGGCCACGTCGATAGTGGACACCTCGGCGCCGTCGACCGCCACGATGCGGACCCGCAGCGCCGCCGCGCCGGCCGCGTGCAGCGTAACCCCGCGCCACACGAACGGCAGCAGCGTGGGCGCCCCGCCGGGCTGGTCGGCGCCGTCGAGAAGGTCGGCGTGCATGGCGGTGTCGAGCAGGGCGGGGTGCAGGCCGTACCCGCCGGCCGCCGCCTTGACCTCGTCCGGCAACGCGACCTCGGCGTACATCTCGTGTCCACGCCGCCAGGCGGCCCGCAGTCCCTGGAACGCCGGGCCGTAGTCGTACCCGCGGGCGAGCAGCCGCTCGTAGGCCCGGTCCAGGTCGAGCGGCACGGCACCGGCCGGCGGCCACTCGTCGTCGCCGGCCGGCGGCCACGGGCCCGGCCCGTCTGCCTCGACCGCCGGGGCGGCGGTGAGCACTCCGGTCGCGTGGCGGGTCCACGGCTGGCCGGCGGGCGCGTTCTCGGCCCTGGAGTACACCGACAGCTCATGCCGGTCAGTGCCGGCCTCGGCCACGACCACCTGCAGCGCCACCCCGCCATGCGCGGGCAGGACGAGCGGCGCCTCCAGGGTCAGCTCCTCGATCACCGGGCAGCCGACCTGGTCGCCGGCCCGGATCGCCAGCTCGACGAACCCGGTGCCGGGCAGCAGCACCGAACCCTTGACCACGTGGTCGCCGAGCCACGGCTGGACGCCCGGGGCGAGCCGCCCGGTGAGCACCACCGAGTCGGTGCCGGGCAGCGGCACCACGGCGCCCAGCATCGGATGCCCGGCGGGCTGCTGCCCGACCGCCGTGACGTCGCCCGATGGCGTCGCGTCGAGCCAGTAGCGCTTGCGCTGGAAGGCGTACGTCGGCAGGTCGACCCCGGCCAGGTCGGACCCGAGCAGCGCTGGCCAGTCCAGGCCCACCCCGCGCGTGTACAGGTGGGCGACGGCCGACACCACTGTGGACGGTTCGGGACGGTCGCGCCGGCACATCGGCGTGAACGTGGCGTCCGCGCCGCTGTCGACACAGTCCGGCCCCAGCGCGGACAGCACGCTGTCCGGCCCGATCTCCACGAACGTGGTCACCCCGTCCCCGGCCAGCGCCCGCACGGCGTCGGCGAACCGCACCGTCGCCCGTACCTGGCGCACCCAGTACCCCGGTGAACACAGCTCGTCGGTGGCCGCACCAGTCACCGTGGACACGATCGGGATCCTCGGCGCGTGGTACGACAGCGCGGCCGCGATCTGGCCGAACTCCGCCAGCATCGGCTCCATCAGCGCCGAGTGGAACGCGTGGCTCACCACCAGCCGGTGGGTGCGGGCGCCGCGCGCCCGGATCAGTTCGGCGACGGCCAGCACGTCCGCCTCGGCCCCGGAGATCACCACCGACGCAGGGCTGTTGACCGCCGCGATGTCGACCTCCGGCCGGGCTTGGCCACGCTCGCCCGCCTCCAGGTAATCGCGCAGCACTCCGCGCACCACGTCCTCGGACGCCCCGAGCGCGACCATCGCCCCCGGCCGGGCGGGCAGCGCCTGCATCAGCCGGCCGCGCGCGGCCACCAGCGTGCCGGCGTCGTCCAGGGACAGCACGCCCGCCACGTGTGCGGCGGTCAGCTCGCCGATGGAGTGCCCGGCCAGCAGGTCCGGCCGGACTCCCCACGACTCCAGGAGGCGGAACTGCGCCACCTCGACCGCGAACAGCGCGCTCTGGGTGTAGCGGGTCTGGTCGAGCAGGCCGGGCTCGGCGTCACCGAAGACGACCGCCCGCAGCGGCGGCCCGCCCGCGACCTCGTCGAGCACGGCCGCCACCTCGTCGAAGGCCCGGGCGAACACCGGAAACGCGGCGTACAGCTCGCGTCCCATGCCGACCCGCTGCGCGCCCTGGCCGGAGAACAGGAACGCGAGCTTGCCCTCGCTGGCGGCGCCGCGCACCGCACCAGCCGGCACATCGCCCTCGGCCAGCGCACCCAGGCCGCGCAGCAACTCGGCGCGGTCGGCGGCGACGACGGCCGCGCGATGCTCCAGCCCAGCCCGGCCGGTCGCGAGGGTGCGGGCCAGCACGTCGAGGCCGATACCGTCCCGCTCGGCCAGGAAGGCACGCAGTCGGGCGGCCTGCGCCCGCAGCGCCGCGGCGCTGCCGCCGGAGAGCACGAACGGCAGCGGCCCGGTCAGGTCGCCTCCACCGGCACCGGGTCCGGTCAGGGCGGCGGGCGCCGGATCGGTGGCCTCCTGCAGGATCACGTGGGCGTTGGTGCCGCTGATGCCGAAGGAGGACACCCCGGCGCGGCGGGGGCGCCCGTTGGCCTTCCACGGGCGGGCCTCGGTGAGCAGCTCGACCGCACCGGCCGACCAGTCCACATGCGACGACGGCTCGTCGACGTGCAGGGTCTGTGGCAGCAACTCGTGGCGCAGCGCCAGCACCATCTTGATGATGCCGGCAACCCCCGCCGCCGCCTGCGTGTGCCCGAGGTTCGACTTCACCGAGCCGAGCCACAGTGGACGGTCCCGGTCGCGCCCGTAGGTGGCCAGCAGCGCCTGGGCCTCGATGGGGTCGCCGAGCGTGGTGCCCGTCCCGTGGCCCTCCACCGCGTCGACGTCGGCGGGGCGCAGCCCGGCGGCGGCCAGCGACTGCTGGATGACCCGCTGCTGGGACAGCCCGTTCGGCGCGGTCAGGCCGTTGCTGGCACCGTCGTGGTTGACCGCCGTACCGCTCACCAGCGCGAGTACCGGGTGCCCGTTGCGGCGGGCGTCGGAGAGCCGTTCCAGCACGAGCATGCCCGCGCCTTCGCCCCAGCCGGTGCCGTCGGCGGCGGTGGCGAACGACTTGCAGCGGCCGTCGGCCGACAGGCCGCGCTGCCGGCTGAAGTCCACGAAGGTGTCCGGTGTGGACATTACCGTCACGCCGCCGGCCAGCGCGAGCCCGCACTCTCCACTCCGCAGCGCCTGCGCGGCCAGGTGCAGGGCGACCAGCGACGACGAGCACGCCGTGTCGACGGTGACGGTGGGTCCTTCCAGGCCGAACGCGTACGAGACCCGGCCGGAGACCACACTGGCCAGGCTGCCGTTGCCGAGGTATCCGGCCACCTCATCGGAGACGGTGCCCAGCCGGGTGCCCCAGTCGTGGTACATCACGCCGGCGAACACACCGGTCTGGCTGCCGCGCAGCGACCGGGGGTCGATCCGGGCGCGCTCCAGCGCCTCCCACGAGATCTCCAGCAGCAGCCGCTGCTGCGGGTCCATGGCCTGGGCCTCGCGCGGGCTGATCCCGAAGAACTCGGCGTCGAACTCGGCGGCGTCGTGCAGGAAGCCGCCTTCTCGCACGTAGCTCTTGCCGGGCACGCCGGGCCGGGGGTCGTAGATGGCGGCCACATCCCAGCCTCGGTCCACCGGGAAGTCCGTCACCGCGTCGCCGCCGCCGGCCAGCAACGCCCACAGGTCCTCGGGGGTGTTGACGCCTCCGGGGTACCGGCAGCTCATCGCGACGATGGCGATCGGCTCGTCGGTGCCGACCAGCGCGCCCGGCGTGGTGGCGTCCGCCGCCGGTACACCGAACAACCTGGCGAGGATGTGTTCGGCGAGCGCACGCGGGTTGGGGTAGTCGAAGATCAGGGTCGCCGGCAGCCGCAGCCCGCTGGCCGCGTCGAGCGCGTTACGCAGTTCGATGGCGGCCAACGAGTCGAAGCCCAGCTCGCTGAACGCCCGGTCGGGGCTGATCGCGGCCGCGCCGCCGTGCCCGAGGACCGCGGCGACGTGGGTCCGTACCAGGTCGAGCACCGCACGTTCGCGGTCCGGTCCGGACAGGGCCGCGCGCAGCGCCGGGTCACCGGCCACCGCGCCCGCCGCGACGGGCGCCGCGTGAGCCGGCGGCGCCGCGGCCGGCACCAGGTCCGCCAGGAGCGCGGGTACGCCGTCCGGGCGAGCCCGCAGCGCTGCGGTGTCGACGCGTACCGGGAGCACGGTCGCCTCGCCTGCGCCGAGCGCCGCGTCGAACGCGGCGAGGCTGTCGCGCGCGTCCATCGGCACCATCCCGAGTCGGGCGATGCGTCGAAGGGCGCCCTCGCGCAGCCGGCCCCCCATGCCCGCGGAACCGGCCCACAGGCCCCAGGCCAGCGAGACGGCGGGCAGGCCGAGCGAGCGCCGGTACGCGGCCAGCCCGTCGAGGAACGCGTTACCGGCCGCGTAGTTGGCCTGCCCGGCGCCGTCGACGTGCCCGGCCGAGGAGGAGAACAGCACGAACACCGTGAGGTCGCGTTCCCTGGTCAGCTCGTGCAGCCACCACGCGGCGTCCAGCTTGGGCCGCAGCACGGCCCCCATCCGCTCCGGCGTGAGGGCGCCGAGCGAAGCGTCGTCGAGCACACCGGCGGCGTGCACGACACCGGTCAGCGGGTGGGCGGCCGGGATCTCGCGCAGCATGCCGTGCAGCGCGTCGGGGTCGGCCACGTCGCAGGCCACCACCCGCGCCTGGGCGCCCAGTTCGGCCAGGTCGGCCACCAGGCCGCCGGCGCCCGGCGCGTCCGGACCTCGGCCGCTGGCCAGCAGCAGATGGGTGACCCCGTGCACCGTCGCCAGGTGCCGGGCCACGAGGGCGCCGAGGCCGCCGGTGCCGCCGGTGATCAGTACCGTGCCGGCCGGATCCCATCGCGCGCCCCGTGCCGCCGGGCGCGACCGGGCCAGCCGAGGCGCGTGCAGCGCGGCGCCGGTGAGTCGCAGTTCCGGTTCGCCGGAAGCCAGCGCGGCGGCCAGCGTATCCGCCGGCACGGCGGCCGAGGTGTCGAGCAGCAGGATCCGCCCGGGCTGCTCGGATTGGGCCGCCCGCACCAGCCCGCGCACCGCGGCGGCGGCCAGCCCGGTCGGGTCGGCCGGATCGGCCGCGCCGCGGGTCACGACGACCAGCCGCGACGCGGCGAACCGCTCGTCGACCGCCCAGCGCTGGAGCACGTCGAGCACGTCGAGCGCAGCCGCTCGGGCCGCCGGGACCAGCCCGGCGGGGTCGACATCGGGGCCGGCCGGGACGGGCAGGACGACGGCGTCCGGGGGCCCGCCGGTGGCGGCGGCCTCGGCCAGTGAGTCCAGGTCGGCGAACGCCGGGGCGTACGGCACCAGGCCGGCCAGGGCGAGCGGAGCCGAGGACAGCACGGCCACCCGCATCCCGGCCTCGTCCGCCGGCGGCGTGGCGACCGGTGGCGCGGCGAGCGCGGTCCACCGCACGCCGTACAGCGGCGCCTGCCGGGCGGCCGACAGCGTGCCGGCCGGCACCGGGCGGGACCGGAACGACGCGACCGACGCCACCGACGCGCCGGCCTCGTCGGCGAGCGCGAGCCTCACGCCGCCGGTCGGGCTCGGCGAGATCCGTACCCGCAGCCGGGTCGCGCCCGCCGCGTGCAGGCGCACACCGTTCCACGCGAACGGGAGCCGGACCTCGCCGGGCTCGCGGGCCTCGGCCGGGGCGAAGTCGGTGGCCTGGAGCACCCCGTCCAGCAGCGCCGGATGGATGGCGTATCCGTCCGCGTCCGTAGCGAGCGCGACCTCGGCGAAGACGTCGGCGTCGCGCCGCCACACGGCACGCAGATTGCGGAAGGTCGGCCCGTAGCCGTACCCCTCGACGGCCAGTCGCTGGTAGAAGTCGCCGAGGTCGACCGGAGACGCACCGGGCGGAGGCCAGGCGGCCAGGCCGGCGTCGGTGGGGGCGGCGCCGCCGGCCGGGCCGAGCCACCCGGTCGCGTGCTGGGTCCACAGTGGGCTTTCCAGGGCGTCCGGGCCCGACGGTGCCGCCGGGTCTGACGGGTCCCGCTCGGGTCGCGAATAGAACTCGATGGTCCGCCGGCCGGCCTCGCCTGGCGGGCCGACCACGACCTGGAGCGCGACCCCGGTCGACTCGGGCATGACCAGCGGGGCGTGCAGCGCCAGTTCCTCGACCTCGGCACAGCCAACCCGGCTCGCCGCGAACGCCGCCATCTCCACGAACGCCGTGCCGGGCAGCACGCCCACGCCGGTGACGACGTGGTCGGCCAGCCAGGCTGGCGAGCCGGCCGCCACCCGGCCGGTCAGCACCAGCCGGTCCGAGTCGGCGACACCGACCTCGGCGGACAGCAGCGGGTGTCCGGACGCGACCTGGCCGAAGCCGGCGGCGTCGGCGCGGTGGGGTGCCGAGGACGCCCAGAAGTACTGGCGCTGGAACGCGTACGTGGGCAGGTCGATCCGCCGTGCCCCGACCGGCGCGTAGAACTTCGCCCAGTCCACGTCGGCACCTCGCGCGTAGGCCGCGCCGAGGGCAGCGACCAGCACTTCGGCGGCGGGTGTCTCACCACGCTCGCGCATGGCCGGCAGGAAGGCGATGTCCGCGCCCGGCACGCACTCGCGGGCCAGCGCCGACAGCACCGGGTTTGGCCCGACCTCGACGAAGGTCCGCACGCCCAGACCGGCCACGCACCGCACGCCGTCGGCGAACCGGACGCTCTCGCGGACCTGCCGTACCCAGTAATCCGGCGAGCACAACTGTTCGGCCGTGGCCAGCTCACCGGTCAGGTTGGACACCACCGGGACGCGGGGCGGCGCGTACTCGACGATCTGCAGGATCCGGCGGAAGTCGGCCAGCATCGGCTCCATCAACGCCGAGTGGAACGCGTGCGAGACCCGCAGCCGGGTCGTCCGTCGCCCGTCCGCCGCGAACCGCGCCGCGTGCTCCGCCACCGCATCCTCGGCGCCGGAGATGACGGTCGACGTGGGGCCGTTGACGGCGGCGACGCACACCCGGTCGTCCAGCCGCCGCCGGACCTCGTCCTCGGCCGCCTCCACCGCCACCATCGCGCCGCCCGCGGGCAGCGCCTGCATCAACCGCGCCCGCGCGGCGACGACGGTGCACGCGTCCTCCAGCGACCACACCCCGGCCACGTGCGCCGCCGCGAGCTCACCGATGGAGTGCCCCAGCAGCACCGTCGGCGCCAGACCCCACGACTCCAGCAGCCGAAACAGCGCCACCTCGACGGCGAACAGGGCGCACTGCGCGTTGCCGGTGCGGTCCAGTTCCGCCGCGTCCGTGCCGTACAGCACCTCGCGCAACGGCCGGTCCAGGTGCACGTCGAGGTGGTCGATCACCTCGTCCAGCGCCCGCGCGTACTCGGGGAAGGCACGGCGCAGGCCTCGGCCCATGCCCAGGCGTTGGGAGCCTTGGCCGGTGAAGAGCAAGGCGATCCCGCCCGTGGTGGCCTCGTCGACGATGACCGTGCCGGCGGTCCCGGCCGCGCCCTGGGCCACGGACTCCAGGCCGCGCAGTGCCTGTGCCCGGTCGCCGGCCAGCACGACGGCCCGGTACGGCAGCGCCGCGCGGGTCGTCGCGAGGGAGTACCCGATGTCCGCGAGCGCCGTCCCGCTGTCCACGATGGACGCCAGCCGGCCGGCCTGGGCGCGCAGGGCGGCCGCGCTGGACGCCGACACCGGCACGGGGACCGGGAAGCCGGTTCCATCGGCCGGCT
Organism: Phytohabitans kaempferiae; assembly: GCF_042433955.1. Taxonomy (NCBI): domain Bacteria; kingdom Bacillati; phylum Actinomycetota; class Actinomycetes; order Micromonosporales; family Micromonosporaceae; genus Phytohabitans; species Phytohabitans kaempferiae. Next base: position 15,496 of record NZ_JBHLUH010000008.1, read on the forward strand.
CAGCCGGCACGGAGGTTTCGGTGGCCTCGACCGGGGCGGCCTCCTCGATGATCACGTGGGCGTTGGTGCCGCTGACCCCGAACGAAGACACGCCGGCCCGGCGCGGGCGGCCGGTCGACGGCCATGGTCGCGCCTCGGTCAGCAGCCGGACGTTGCCGGCGGTCCAGTCCACGTGCGGCGTCGGCTCATCCACGTGCAGGGTCTCGGGCAGCGTGCCGTGGTGGATGGCCTGCACCATCTTGATCACACCGGCGACCCCGGCCGCGGCCTGGGTGTGGCCGATGTTCGACTTCACCGAGCCGAGCCACAGCGGCTCCGCGCGATCCTGGCCGTAAGCCGCCAACACCGCCCGGGCCTCGATCGGGTCGCCAAGCCGCGTACCCGTACCGTGCGCCTCCACCGCGTCGACCTGGTCCGGGGTCAGCTTCGCGTCCGCGAGGGCCCGCCGGATCACCTCGCGCTGGGCACGCCCGTTCGGTGCGGTCAGGCCGTTGGAGGCGCCGTCGGAGTTGATCGCGCTCCCCCGCACCACCGCGAGGACCCGCCGCCGGTTGCGGATAGCGTCGCTGAGCCGCTCCAGGACGAACACCCCGACGCCCTCGCCGAACCCGGTGCCGTCGGCGGCGGCCGCGAACGCCTTGCACCGCCCGTCCTCGGCCAGCCCGCGCTGACGGCTGAACGCGGTGAACGTGCCGGGTCCGCCCATCACCGCGACGCCACCGGCCAGCGCGAGTGGACAGTCACCACGCCGCAGCGCCTGCACCGCCAGGTGCAGCGCGACCAGCGAACCGGAGCACGCGGTGTCGACGGTCAGCGTCGGCCCCTCCAGCCCGAACGCGTAGGCGACGCGCCCGGACACCACGCTCGGCGCGTTGCCGGTCAGCAGGTATCCGTCCATCCCGTCCGGCGCCTCGTGCAGCCGAGGCCCGTACTCCTGCGCCTCGGCACCGATGAACACGCCGGTCGGCGTGCCGCGCAGCGTCGTGGGATCGACGGCTGCCCGCTCCAACGCCTCCCACGCCGTCTCCAGAACCAGCCGCTGCTGCGGGTCCATCGCCATTGCCTCGCGCGGGGCGATGCCGAAGAAGTCGGCGTCGAAGTGTGCGGCGTCGGGCAGGAATCCGCCCATCCGCACGTACGTCGTGCCCGGCTGCTCGGGGTCGGGGTCGTAGAGCCGCTCGAGGTCCCAGCCGCGGTCGGTGGGAAACCCGGTGACGGTGTGCCGACCCGCCGCGACCAGCTCCCACAGCTGCTCCGGTGATCCGATGCCGCCCGGGTAGCGGCAGCCGATGCCCACGATCGCCACCGGCTCGGCGTCGAGCGGCCCGGCTCCGGCCGGTGCCTGGTCGGCGGGTCCGGTGTCGGCCGCCTCGCCGGTGGCCAGTACCTGGAGGTGGCGCGCCAGCTCGGCCGGTGTCGGATGCTCGAAGGTGACGGTGACCGGCAGGTCCAGGCCGGTGTCGGCGACCAGCCGCTCCCGCAGCTCGACCGCGGCCAGCGAGTCGAACCCGAGGTCGCGGAACGAGACCTTCGGGTCCGCGACCTCCGGCGAGCCGGGCCGCACCGCGCTGAGCACCGCCGCCGTGCGCTCGGTCACCAGACGCAGCAGGAACCGGTCACGTTCGACCGCCGGCAGCTCCGCCAACTGTCGCGTCAGGACACTGACCTCAGACTGGACCATCGCCGTACTCCATCGTCGTGGCGGAAACTCTCGTGGCGGACCTCACCCGGTGTCCGGGTCGCCTGCCCGGCTCAGGCTGTTCGCGGGTTCGCGGCGCTCACCAGGCGATGAGCAGGCGCGCCGGGCCCCGCACGATCACGCCGTACTTCCAGGGAATCGCGGCCCGCTCCTCAGCCAGGTGCAGGCCCGGCAGGCGGGTCAGCAGCTCCGCGAGGGCCTCGCGCAGCTCCAGTCGCGCCAGCTGCGCGCCGATGCAGTGGTGCGGACCGTGGCCGAAGGCCATGTGCGGGTTGGGACTGCGGGTCAGGTCGATACGCTCCGGGTCCTCGAAGACCTCCGGATCGCGGTTGCCCGCCGCCAGCGCCGGGAGCACCGGATCGCCGGCACGCACGACCACGTCGCGGAACCGCACGTCCTCCAGCGCGTACCGGGCGAACATGGCCGCGGTGTTGATCGGCACGTACCGCAGCAGCTCCTCCACCGCCGAGGGCATCAGCTCCGGTTCGGCGCGCAGCTGCGCCAGCAGGTGCGGCTGGGTGAGCAGGGTGAACACGAAGCTCGGCAGGCCCGACGAGACGGTCTCCACGCCACCGGTGAGCAGCCCTGCCCCGGCGATGGAGATCAGCTCGTCCTCGCTGAGCTTGTCGCCGCTGTCGCGGGCGTAGACCAGGGCGCCGAGCAGGTCGTCGGTGGGTTCCAGGCGGCGCTGCGCCACGAGCCCGGCCATGTACTCGGCGAGCGCGTCGCCGAGCTCGTTGAGCACGTCGCCGTTCGCCGTGGCGTCGTCGACCAGACCCTCCGTCCACTGTCGAAAGACGTCGCGGTCGGAGAAGGGCACGCCCAGGAGGTCGCAGATGACCGAGACCGGTAGCGCCCGCGCGAAGTCCTCGACCAGGTCGGCCGGCGGCCCCTTCTCGATCATCGCGTCGACCAGCCGGGCGGCCCGGGAACGGACGTCGGCGCGCATCTGCTCGATCCGGCGCGCGGTGAACGCCTTGCCGACGAGCCTGCGCAGCCGGCTGTGGTCCGGCGGGTCCATGCCCATGATGCCGTCACCGCTCGCCTCGCGGCGCAGGCGTGGCTGGTCGAGGCCCTGCGCGACCGCGCGGCTGAACCGCTGGTCGCTGAGCACGACCTTGAGGTCCTGGTAGCGGGTGGCCAGCCACGCCGGCTCGCCGTAGGGCAGCCGTACCCGGCTCAGCGGCTCGTCGGACCGAAGCTTCGCGTATATCGGCGACACCTCGATCTCGTGCATGTCAAATGGGTAGTCGCGGACCGTGGCGCTGGTGACCATCGGACATCCTCCCGGGAAGCTCACCCTCGTGGCTGTCGAGCGCGGGCCGATCGGCCCGGCGGTCCAGCGCGTCTTCGTCGAACGTTCGCTGCACATAGGACAGTGCGCGCATGAGGCTGGTCGAGCTGAGCGCGTGCCGCCGGTGCCCCTCGGCGATCCGGCCCAGCGGAAGCGACCCGATGTCGGCCCAGCCCAGTCGGCCATCGGCGTCGATGTAGCCGCGGCTGCGGCCGGCGTTGTCCGGGTGCAGGCAGTAGGGCACGTCCAGCAGGCCGCGCTTGAAGGCCGACAGCATCGCGCGCTCGATCTCCGGCGCGCAGTTCAGTACCGCGTCGACGAGCGCTTGCGCCTCCAGGTACACCTGGCCGCCGTCCCCCTCCACCACGTCGGGAGCGACCGAGCCGGCCACCGCCGCGGCGTGTTCGAGCGCCGCGACGTTCTCGGCGATGGTGGGGATGCGGTGCGCCTCGGCGACGGTCTTGACGATGAGCCGCGCCGAACCAGTGGCGACGGCCAGCTCGACAGCCTCGGCGAGCAGGTTGCGGGCTCCCTCCGGGGTGCGTGGCGCGAGGCCCATGTAGGCGTACACCACGATGTGCCAGCGCGTCCCGGTCAGCAGTTCGCGGCACAGCCGGCGCAGCGCGGCGATCGCCTCGCGGTCCTGCGCCGGATTGGTTTGCTGGGCGTAGCTGACCGAGACGCATCGCACGCCGTAGCGGTGGAAGAACAGCGCCTCGAGCACGCTGATGGCCACGAGCTGGCTGGGCGGGCAGAGCTGTCCCATCATGGCGCCGCCGAACGTCTCCAGATGCGGCTCGACGCCGGCCTCGCGGAGGCTGGCCAGCAGTTCACAGGTGGCGGCCCAGTCGCGCACCGAGTCGCTGAGCGGGATCCGCCCGTACGGCAGGCAGTAGGAGATCGGGCCGCCTTCGGTCGCGTGCAGGCCGGCCCGCAGCACCGCCCGCACGATCTCCAAGGGCTGGGCGGAGCCATGCCGCACCTGTACCGGGAAGTCGTCACCCACGACCCCGTGCAACATCGCTCGGGTGGTCGCCACCGGATGGCTTCGGATCGGGTACCCGTTGAGCCCGATCCCGGCGCTCAGCGCGTGGTCGACCGCGCCGAGGTCGCCGATCCGCGTGTAACTGTCCAATGTGATCGTTCCGACCGTCGCCGCCGCGGCCTGCCGGGTCGCGACGAGCCCGGCCCGCATCCGGTCCGGATCGGCGAAGCCCATGCGCGGCTGCACCACCAAGGCCCCCGCCCGGTGCCGCCGCCGCACAAACTCGCCGAAGCTCACGGCGCGTCCAGAGCGGTCGCGCCCGCACCGAGCCGTGTCGTGACGAAGCTGCGGAAAAGCGCGGCGCCGTCCGGCCGATCGTCGTAGACGGCGTCGAACCCGGCGGCGAGCAGATCCGCCGCGTGCACCTCCCGGTCGACCTCGGAGACACCGAGCTTGCCACCGATCACCACGGGCGTGCCGGCCAGTTCGGGCCGCTCGCGCAGCCGCCCGATCACCCGCATGCCGTCCTGATACCCGTGGCCGTTGACACTGCTCAGCACGACCATCGACGGGCGTCGCGCCACGCACTCCGACACCAGCAGGTCGTCGGGCACGCACGGCCCGAGATTCACCACCTCGAAGCCGAACTCGTTGATGAGAAGCTGCAGGTACACCAGGTTCCACGTGTGCGAGTCGGATGCCATGCTGCTGACGAGCACGGTCCGCCCACCGCCCGGGGAAGCCGATTCCACATCGGACGGCCGAATCGCGTCCAGGCCGGTCGTGCCGCGCGCCGCAGCTCCGCTCATGATCCTGACACCGGCTCGAACCCGCGCTGGTAGGCCAGGCGGGACACCGACACGACATCCCCGCCGCGAACCGTCACCTCGGCAGGCGCCGGCCGGCCGAGAAAGCTGACCAGGCTGGCGCTGACGCCGTAGGCGCCGACGTTCGGCACGGTGATCAGATCGCCGATCTCCAACGGAGGAACGGTGACACCGCGCCCCAGCAGATCGCCCGGTGTGCACAGTGGACCGACGAGGTTGGCCACGTCGGTGACCTCGTGGCCGGCGAGCCCTTCGAGCTCCACGGCCATCGGCATCAGCCGGCCGAGGCCGGACAGGCCACCGATGACGTTGATGCCCGCGTCGAGGATGACGTACCGGTTGCCGCGGCTCTCCTTGATGTTGACTACGCCGCAGGTCAGAGATCCGCTACCGCCCACCAGGTACCGGCCGGACTCGCAGGCCAGCCGAGGATGTCCCGAGCGCCACCGCGGCAGGTACAGGTCGAGAATCGGCTCCAGGTAGATCCGCAGCTTGTCGTACGTGGCCCGCTCGCCGGGCGCCGCATAAGGCGAGGCGAACCCACCACCGATGTCGAGCAGCTCCAGCGGCAGCCCGATCTCGTCGGTCAGCATCGCCGCCAGCTCGATGACCTCCTCGTACTCGGCCAGAAGGCTCGACTCGTCGGCCGCGTTGCTCATCGTGAAGAAGTGCGCGCCGACGACCCGCGCGCCACGGACCGCGGTCAGGTGCGGCATCAGGGCCGGTAGCGTCTCCGCGTCGATCCCGAACTGCGAGGGACGTCCCATCATCCGGATGCCGGTCGGCGCACCGACCCACTGGCTGTTGATCCGCAACAGGCACTGGGCGACGGCGCCGTGCCGGTCCGCCGTCGCGCCGATCCGCCGCATGTCGGTGAGCGACTCCACCGAGAACAGCCGGACCCCGGCGCCGATCGCGATGTCCAACTCACCGTCGGTCTTGCCCGGGCCGGTGTACAGGCACTCCCCCGCCGCGTACCCGGCCTCGATGGCGACGGCCAGTTCACCCACCGAACTGATCTCGGCCCGGCACGAGGGGCCCTCGCCCTCGCGCAGCGCGCGGGCGACCTCCGGATGTGGGTTGGCCTTGACCGCGTAGAACACCTCGAACCCGGCGGGCAGAGCGGCGAACAGGCTCCGCCGCGCCTCGGCCACCCGGTCCAGGTCGTACACGTACAGCGGAGTGCCGTAGCGCCCGGCCAGTTCGTGGTGTGCGTTCACCGTCCGGTCCCTTCCCCGCCGGCCAGCAGGTCGGCGAGCTGCCTGGTCGCGTTCTTGCCGTGGACGGTGAGCGGCACCTCGGCGACCACGTGGCACACGGCCGGCACCTTCGCCGGCTCCAGGCGGCGGGTCAGCTCCCGCAGCACAGCGTGCGGCGCGAGGTCGGCCTCGACGTAGATGGCCAGGTCGTGGTCCTCTGTCGGCGCGATCGCCGCGGCGGCCCGGACGCCCGGGACGTCCATGGCTGCCGCCTCGATCTCCAGCGTGCTCATCCGCACGCCCTTGCGCTTGAACATGTCGTCGGCACGACCCCTGAAGTACAGGTAGCCGTCGTCGTCGAGGTAGCCGTAGTCGCCGGTGTGCAGCCGCGACACGCCGCTGCCGTCACGGCGGAAGGTGCGGGCGGTCAGCTCGGGTTCGCGCCAGTAGCCGGGCATCACGTGCGGGCCGGTCACCACGATCTCGCCGAACTGCCCGGCGGGCAGCTCGCGGCCGTCCGGATCCAGGATCAGCACGGTGGTGCCGGGCAGCGGCCGGCCGACGGCGCCCGGCCGCTCGCCGTCCTCCTCCGGCGGCATGATGGCGATCCGCTTGCACTCGGTCTGTCCAAACTGGCGCACCACCCGCACGCCGGGGAACGCCGCACGCAGCTTGGCGATGGTGGCCGGCGGCAGCGCCGCACCGGTGTTGGTGAACATCCGCACGGTGTTGACCGGTACCGGACCAACCTCCCGGTTGGCCAAAGTGGCGATCATCGCCGCCAGCGACGGGACGATGGGTACCACCGTCGCGCCGACCTCGCGGATCCGCGCGAGCAGCACCAGGTCTGACTCGGCACCGGCGAGGACGATCTCGCTGCGCCCCAGGAACGCGAGCAGGACCTTGTAGAGGCCGTAGTCCCACGACATCGGAAACCGGCAGAACACGACATCGTCGGGCCGGTACCCAAGCTCGGCGGCGATGGCCCGCGCGGCGAAGGTCACCGGCCCGTGCGGGCCGATCACGCCCTTCGGGGTCGCGGTGCTTCCGGACGTGTAGACCAGCACAGCGATGTCATCGACGGCCACGTCGACCGGCTCCGCCCGCGCCCCCCGCTGTCGCAGATCCTCGACCTCACGCCACATCGACTCGGCGCCGTCCTCGGGCAGAAACAGCCGAGGCTCCGCGTTGGCGAGCACGGCGCGCCGCTGGAACTCCTTCATCGCGGGGTTGAGTGGCACGAACGTGGCGCCGAGGCGGGACACGCCGAAGAACAAGGCGACCAGCTCGCGCGTCGTCGGCCACTGGACGACGACCCGGTCGCCCTTGCCGACCGCCCGCGCGGCGAGCCAGGCGGCGACCGCATGGCTGTGCGCCTCGACTTCGCGGTAGCTCCACACGCCGAGCGGGTCTCGGACGGCGGACGCGTCGGGCACGGCCGCGACCGCGTCGTCGAGTATAGAGTGGACGGTCGTGGCGGCAACGGTCGCGCTCACAGGAGCCAACTCCAGCACTGATCCAACTCCAGCACTCTCCAGACCTGGGGAAGATGAGCCGCGATCGCAGCCACGGCCCGGTGCGAAACGCCGATCCCGGATGACTCCGGAAGCTACCGTCCGGCACCGAGGGCTCCCACCCCCCTACGCCCCTTATTCGGCACCGGGCGCCTCGGCCGCGAGGAGGTCCCGGGCCCGCGCGGCCAGTGCGGACCGGTCGACCTTTCGGTTGGCGTTCAGGGGAAACTCCGCCACGTTTCGGTAGTGCTTGGGGATTACGCCATCCGGAAGGATCTGCCGCAGCCGCCGCGTGATCGCCACGGGTGCGACCGGTGTCCCGGTGTAGAAGGCGAACAACTCGGTGGCGGCGGCCTGTACCCCTACCACGACCGCGTCGTCCACCCCGCAGGTGCGCAGTGCCTGCTCGACCTCGGCCAGTTCCACCCGCCAACCCTGAACCTGCACCTGGGTGTCGAGCCGCCCCAGGTAGGCGAACTCGCCCGGCCCGATCCGGCGGACCCGGTCGCCGGTGCGGTAGAAGCGCCGCGAATCCCGTTCGAGGAAGCGGTGAAGGCCGTCGTCCGGGTCCAGGTAGCCCGGCGTCAGCTGGGGCCCCGCCACGCACAGCTCGCCCTCCCCGCCGGCGTCGGCGCCGGCCGGTCCGCCGCCGTCGCCGTCATCGAGCAGGAAGTGGTCGTGGCCCTCGTGCAGCGCACCGATCGGCACCACGCCGTTGACGGCCAGGCCGGGCGTCGTCTCGTCACACCACCGGTAGGCCGCGACGGTGATGGTCAGCTCGGTCGGCCCGTAGAGGTTTTCCAGCGTCGACGCCGGCGCCGCGCGCCGCCAGTCGGCCGCGTCGCGGCACGTCAACGCCTCGCCGGCGAAGAAGCTCCACCGCAGTCCGGGCATGGCCGCGGCGGCGAGCCCGTCCATCCGGCGGACCAGGGCGATCGCACTCGGCGTCGAGAACCACACCGTCACCTCGCGCTCGGCCAGGAACGCCGGTAGCTCACGATAAGCCTGCGGCGGTACCGCCTGAAGCGTCGCGCCGGCACCCCAGGCGCAGAACATGTCGAACAGAGCACAGTCGAAGTTCAGGTCGAACGTCTGGGAGAACACGTCGCGGGGCGTGAAGTCGTACCGCGCGTCCAGCAGCCGGAAGTAGTGGTCCGTGCTGCCGTGTGTGATCACGACGCCCTTGGGCCGGCCGGTGGATCCGGAGGTGAACAGCAGGTAGGCGGCGTCGTCGGGCGTCACCGGCAAGGGCGCGTCGAGCGCCTCACCGGGAGCTGCCACCAGCCGCGGAAACGGCCCCCCGCCGCCGGCCGCCGCGCCCGGTGCGAGCACAGCCAACTCGGCCGGGCCGGCTGAGGCGCTCGTGTCGTCCAGCAGCCGGGGCAGGGCGGCCAACCCACTGTCGTCGACGACCAGCGCCCGCGCGCCCGAAGCGGCGAGCATCTGGCGGGTCCGCGCCGCGGGGAAGTCCGGCCGCAGGGGTACCACCGTCGCACCCGCGTAAAGCGCGGCGAGCGTGCCCACGTATGCCGTCAAGCCCTTGCCGGCCAGCACGCCCACCGCCCGCGCCTTCGCCCCGGCCAGCGCACCACCCCAACGCAGCGCCATCTCGTGCGCGTGCCGGTACGTGATGGATTCGCTGCCGACCCGCACCGCCACTCCGTCCGGTGACAGCGCCAGTCCGCGCAGGAAACGTCCATACAGCGCGGGCTCCGCCGTGGCGTGTTCGTTCGTCGGATTCACGTCGATCTCCGTGATGAATAGGGGTCCGCGGTTGTCGACCAAGCCCAGGCACGGCCGGTAACGTGCTCAACCAAACGGCCGGCAGCACAACCAACTCGCGTCGGAGTAGTCATGTGGGACAGCCAGTTCGAGGAGTCACTTCGTCGGTTCCTTCCCTATCTGTCGGCCGACGAGCCGCTGGAGGAGGACGCACAGCTTCGCGACTACGGGCTCGACTCGCTCGCCGGAGTCGAGCTGCTGTCGCTGCTGGAACACACCTACAGCGTCCGGTTCGCCGACGAAGCGCTGTCGCTGGCGACCTTCGAGACACCGGGGATCCTCTGGAAGGCCCTGTCGGCGATCCGGGTACCCACCGGCTGACCGCCGCCCCCGCGCGTCATCGGTCCCCGGCCGCCGGCCGGGGACCGCGGTGTTACCTGGCCGGCCACGGCCGAATGCCGCATCAGCCGGCCGCACCACGACGCCGGGGTTGCAGCGCGAGCCGAGGGTTGGCGGCGATCACCTCGAAGTTGGCGGTCGTGCACCCCACTCGGCCGAAAAGGCTATCCGGGCCGGCCACGCATACCGTGCCAACGCCCAGCCGCTTCAGCGTCGCCACCACATCGGGCCAGCGCAGCGGCCGGACGAAGCTTTCCAGCAGCATCGTACGGACAGCCTCCGCGGTGTGCAGCACCGCACCATCCTGGTCGGCCACCACCGGCAGTTTCGGGTCCGCGAAGGGCAGCTCGCCGATAACCTCCCGCTCGGCCTTACGGCGCAACGCGTCGAACGCGCCGGAGTGCATCGGCGGCCGCATCGTGTAGAGCGAAAGCCCACCCAGGCCACGAATCTCGCGTTCCAGCCACTCCAGGTTCTTCTCCCGCAGCGACACCATGAAGAAGTCGTGGTCGAGGTAGCAGGAGATGTCGTACCACTCTCCGCGCCCGTCCAACTCCGCCAGCACCTCGCCCAGCCCCGCTTCCGGAGTCCGGATGAACGAGTGCGTCACCACGTCACGATGCTCGGTGGCGAAGAACTCATCCATGCAGCGAGCCAGCCGCGCGGTCATCTCCACCGCGTCCGGATACGGCAGCACACCGGTGAACACCGTCAAGGGCTTCTCGCCAAAGCTCGCGCCGGCGCACACGTCCGGCTCAAACCCCAACTCATCCCGCGCCCACTCGGCCAATGCCAGACAGCACACCATGAAGCCGACCTGCGCGTACTCGCTGTAGTCGCCCTCGGTGTCGCGAAACCTGTCCACAACGGAGTAGCCCAGCCGGTCGTCGGCCTCCGCGACGAGTCGCCGCGCCGCCGGGCTGACCAGCATGAACCGGCCGAGGTCGACAAACCGCGACGGGCTCATTCCCGGAAACACGATCGCTTTCGCCGATCGGCTCTCCTCCACCGCATCCACCTTTCGCCTCAGCCGCCGAGGCTGGCCAGGAACTCGGTCAGGACCGCACCGAAGCGTTCCGGCTCCTCCAGGTGCGGCACGTGGCTCGACTCCTCGAAGATCTCCCACCGGACGTCGGGAATGCGGTCGGCGTACGGCCGCACGGTGACCGGCGTCGCCTCGTCATGCCGGCCGGAGATGACGAGTGTGGGCACCGCGATCGCGGGCAGGCACTCCTCCACCGACCAGTCCTTCAACGTCCCCACGACGTGAAACTCACTCGGCCCGTTCATCACCGAATAGACGGTTGGGTTGTTGGAGGTCTCCATGAACGAAGCCAGATAGTCGCGCGGCCACGGTCGCAGCCGGCACACGTGCCGCTCGTAGAAGAGCAGCATCGCCTTGACGTACTCGTTTGTGCCGGTGGTGCCGGCCGCCTCGTGCCGGCGCAGCGTCGCGTCCACATCCGCCGGCAGCGCGGCCCGCAGCACCTCCATCTCCTGCCGCCAGAGCACATACGACGCCGGCGAATTGGCCACGACCAACCCGCGCAGGCCGCTGGGTCGGCGCGCGGCATGTCGCGCGGCCACCATGCCACCCCAGGAATGGCCGAACAGTACATAGTTGTCGGCGATGTCGAGACGGCGCAGCAGGTTGTCCAGCTCGGCGAGGAACAGCTCGGGCATCCAGAAGTCCACCCCACGGTCGGGAAGGTGGGTGGAGCCGCCGTTGCCGAGCTGGTCGTAGTGGACGACCGGCCATCCCGCCTCGGCCAGGAAGCACAGGCTCAGCAGATAGTCGTGGGTGCTGCCAGGTCCACCATGGATGGCGACCACCGCCGGTTTGCCGCTGTCCGCCGGACCCGTCACCCTGTACCACGTACGGTACGGCCCGAAAGGCAGCCACCCCTTGACCCTGGGCGCTGCGGTGAGGCCGACCCCGGGTACGACGGTCACGCTGTATCACCTCAAACCTCTGGGCCGGACGCTCCCACCTGTTGTAGCCGCCGGCACGGTGGCACACCAGCCCCTATGGGGTACGCCGGCCGGGCGCGCCCAAGGCTCGCCGCCGACCCCTAATCTCACGCCGCGTCACGGTCGCGACCCGCCCTCGCGGCTACGCTGATCCGGCCCGAGGCACTTGGAGACAGTCATGCGTGTCATGTTGATGGCGCTACCGACCCGGACGCACATCTACGGCCTGGCCCCGATCGGCTGGGCCCTGCGGGCGGCCGGGCACGAGGTCCGCTTCGTGGCCCAGTGCAACCCGGCCGAAGTCGAGTCCTTTATGGAGACCGGCCTGGACGTGATGTGGTTCGGGGAGGATCTCGACATCGCCCGGGATCGCCGGGCCGGCCGTGCCACCGGCAACAGCGCGATGGACTCGGAGTACCGCATCTCCGAGACCCGGCCCGAGGTGCTGACCGATCACTACCTGCGCACGGTGTACGAGATGTGGGCCGGCCACCTGCGCTGGGCGGCTTCGGACTCCTTCCTCGACGACCTGGTGCCCTTCGCCCGGCACTGGAAGCCCGACCTGGTGATCTGGGACCCGATCATCTACGCCGGCCCGCTGATCGCGCAGGCGGCCGGAGCCGCGCACGTGCGGATGCTGATCGCGACCGACCAGACGGCCCGGCTGAGCTTTCAGTACCAGGAGATCATGCGCCGCGTGGACCCGACCGGCTCGGTGCCGGATCCCCTCGTCGCCTGGATGTCCGAGTGGCTCGGCCGGTACGGGTGCGAGTTCGACGAGCATTCGCGGTTCGGCGCGGCCACCGTCGACCCGGGCCCGGCCTGCATCCGCTACGACGTCGACGTCAACTACATCCCGGTCCGCTTCGCGCCGTTCAACCGCCCGATGCCGATGCCGCGATGGCTGCTGGAACAGCCCGACCGGCCCCGCATCTGCCTGACCCTCGGCGTCTCCGCCCGTCAGGTGCACGGCCGGGAGGAAACCTCCGTCGGCGATCTGCTCGAGGCCCTGGCCGACCTCGACGTCGAGGTGGTGGCGACGCTCAACGCCGACCAACTCGCCGACGTCGACCGGGTGCCGGACAACGTGCGCACGGTCGACTTCGTGCCGCTGAACGAATTGCTGGCGACCTGCTCGGCCATCGTGCACCAGGGCGGCGGGGCCACCATCGGCAACGCGGTGGTCAACGGCGTCCCGCAGCTCATCATCCCGGGCACGACATGGAGCGAGATGGCGTCCGCGATCGCGCAGGAGAAGCGCGGCAACAGCCTGTTCATCGACCTCGACCAGGTGAGTCCAGCGGCAGTGCGACGCGACGTGCAGCGGCTGCTCGACGAACCCTCGTTTCGCAGGTGCGCCGTCGAGGTACAGCAAGAGATGCTGGCCACCCCTACGATGCACGACATCGTGCCCGAGCTCGAACGGATCGCCGCGCTGCGGTAGGGGTGGGCTACGGGTGGCACGCCACGCACAAACCATCCAGGATGTCACTCATCCATTGGAGCCTGTTGAACAACCCCTGGGCTGAGCGTGCTCCTCCGATTGCCGGTGTTGTATCCGGTCGTCGTCTGGGCACCGCCGTGGCCGGTCGGCGGGCTATTCGACAGGCTCCTACATCCCTGCCGCGCGGGCGCGGGCATGCGCAGCATTGGAGACAGCTTTGCTAAGCGTCGTAATGCCCACCTTCAAGAACGCGCAATGCCTTGAGCTGACGCTGCGTTCGCTGACCCGGCAAACCCTGTCGACCGACCTGTTCGAGGTCATAGTCGTGCTGGACGGCCGGATGAACGGATACGACGGGGTCGAAAGGCACGCGCCGGACATCGACCTGCGCATCGAGACGCTTCCGCAGCGCCGCGGCCGCTCGGTCGCCCGAAACACCGGCATCGCGCTGGCCAAGGGCGAGGTCGTGCTGTTTCTCGACAGCGACTGCTACGCCACACCGCAACTGCTCGAACGGCACTACCGCTTCCACACCGAGACGCCCGGCCAGCGCGTGCTGCTGGGCAACCGGCACGAGATCGACTGGCCGCACATGACCTTCCTGGTCAACGACGACCCCATCCCCGCCGAGCTGATCTCCTCGCCCGACTACCGTGACATCAAGTTTCACGGCGCGGCGGACGCGGAGATCCCGGAGCGCATGCGCACGACGCCCTGGTTGTTCGCGCACACCAACAACGCCTCGGTGACCACCGAGACGCTGGCGGCGTCCGGCTGGTTCAACGAGGACTTCGGCGTCCGGTGGGGCCTGGAAGACCTCGAACTGTTCTACCGGGTCTACCTTCACCTCGGGCGCGATCCCGAGTCGTTCCACCACGATGTCGAGGCCGCCAGCTACCACCTCGTCGAATACCGCGACCAGCACGGCTTCTACCAGGAGATGTTCGAGAACATCAGCCTGCTGCGGCGGCTGCACCCCCATCTGGAGTGGGAGTTTCACTCCACCCTGTCCACAATCGACATCGCCGACAAGGTATGCCACTACCGAGGCGTCATCGACCGGTGCCTCGACGACGGCATCGGCCAGGTGCCGCCGGTGTGGGAGTGGCTGCGGCCGAAGCTGCCGGCTGGTCGGGCACTGGTGATCGGCACCGGAACCGGCGAGGTGGCGATGCCGGACGGCACGATGACGTTCGACTATGCCGCCCCGGTCTCCGCCGACAACTACCACCTCGTCGGCGTCGCGATACCGGTGTCCAGCGGCGCGTTCGACACCGTCGTCAGCGTCGACATCTGGCGCTGCCTGCGATGGCACGATCTGTGCGAGTTCCTGCGCGAGGCGACCCGGGTCGCGTCGCAGGTGCTGCTCGTGCACACGCGGACGGCGAAAGTGCCCTACGATGCGATGCGGACCGCCAGCGAGATCGGATACCTGCTGCGGACACTTGAGTCGCGCTTCGTCATCTCGGTGGAGCGCGGCGAAAACGGCGTCACCGGCATCACCGTGCGGCGGCGGGCATAGAGCCCGCACGAACTCGCTCCGGCTCCATCGGTAGGCGTAGCTGGGCCCGTCGCGGGCGGGCGACCCTCGTGATGGCGACGTGCACCAGTCGAGTCGCGAAGATGCCACCCGCTCAGTCGAGATCGAACTCGTTGCCCTCGATGTCCTGCATCACGAGACACGACTCGTTTTCGCCATCGGCACGCAGCAGCCGCACGCGTATGTCCGGCTGGTCGCCGAGGTACTTCCCGCCACGGGCCCTTCGGGCAGACCATCGCCCACGGATACCTGACCGTCTCCCTGCACGTACCGATGTGGTCCCAGCTGCTGCGCATCGACGGGATCGGCATGGGCGTCAACTACGGGCTGAACAAGGTCCGCTTCCCCGCCCCACTGCCCGTCGGCTCCAAGATCCGGCTACGCCCGACTGAAGACCGTCCGTTAGGCCAGCGGCGGCGCCGTCGACCTCACCGTCGCCATGACCGTGGAACGCGACGGCGGCGACAAACCCGTCGCGGCAGCCGAGGCGATCTACCGATACGTGCCCTGAGTGCCCGCGCCCGTTCAAGACGGTAAAGCTCACCTGTGGTTCAGCGACGTGGCACCGGACCCGTACTGGAGCGCAACGAGATCGGTGGGCTGTATAGCCGGTGTCGTGGCGCCGTCCCGGGTGTGGCGATGCTCTCCAGCAGCAGCGTCACCGCCTCGGTGCCCATGTCCACGATGGGCACGTCGGCGGCGGTCAGCGGCGGGCGGAAGTCCTCGGCCCAGTGCCGCGCGGCGACGCCGGTGATGGAGAAGTCGCGTGGCACGGCCAGCCCCGCCGCGTCCAACGACCGGTGCATGCCGGGCAGCGCGGCCTCGTTGACCGTGGCGATCGCGGTCAGTTCCGGGTGGGCAACCAACAGTTGCTCCACACATGCCTCCCCCGCCGCCGCGTCATCGCCGCAGCAGGCATCCACCCCGGTCAGGCCGCGCTCGGCGACGGCGCTCGTGAAACCGGCCAGCGCGCGGTGGCCCGGGCCGTAGCCGGCGGCCACCAGCTCGGCGGACCGGTTTACCAGGGCGACGTACGTATGCCCCAGGTCGGCCAGGTGGTGGACGCACCGGGCGATCAGCCCGGCGTAGTCGACGTCGACCCACGCCATGTCGTGCGGATCGGCGGTGCGGCCAATGGTGACGAACGGGAGCCGGCTCTGTTGCAGCCGGGTCACCCGGTCGTCCTCGAGCCGGATCTCCATCAGGATCACGCCGTCGACGCGCCGCCCACTGACGATCCGCTCGAATGACCGGTCGTGGTCTCCGCCGGACGGTGACAGCAGCACGTCGAGGTCCACCCGCGCGGCCGCCTCCACGACGCTGGCCACGAACCCGAGTTGCATGTCGGTGAGCCGCTGGCTGGCCGGCGGGATGACGAGGCCGAGGGTGTGGGTGCGGCCCTCCCGCAAGGCGCGGGCACTGGCGTTGGGGCGGTAGTCCAGCTCGTCGATGACGGCCTGGATCCGCTGCCGGGTCCCCTCGGACACGGCGCGCTTGCCGCTGAGCACGTACGACACCGTGCTGCGCGACACGCCGGCCCGCCGGGCGATCTCCCCGATGTTCATCCCGCTCCTGATGTCGAATCGGTTCCCGTGCCAGCCTACCGCTGTGCCGTGCTTCGGTCCGTTCGGCGCTTCTCGTGGGCGGCGGCGAGGATGAGATAGCCGCTGGCGGTCCAGGTGTAGGCACGGTCACGCAGGCCGGCGCCGGTCTCGGCGTCGAAGTTCTCAGCGAAGCCGGACTTCTCGCACAGAGCGCGGAAGCGTTGGCTGATCTCGTCGGCGAGCGCCGTGTGTCCGGCGCGGCGCAGGCCGTCCTCGATCAGCACGGTCGATGGTGCCCAGATCGGGCCGCGCCAGTAACCATCGGCGGCGTAGTGACTGGAGTCAACCGGCTCGGTGGCCAGGCCATGGGCCGTCAGGTGGTCCTCGATGCGGGCGGCGAGCGTGGCGGCGACAGGATCGGGCAGGTCGGCGCCGAGCACGATCGGCATGAGGTCGAGCAGACTGGTACTGGTACGTCGCTGGCCGGTGTGGGCGCCGCGAGCCTCGAATCGATCCGAGGTCCACAACTGGTCGAGCATGGCGGTGTGGATTCGGTCGGCCGTCTGCGTCCACCGGCTGGTGGGCTGGCCCAGTTCGGCGGCCAGATCGGCAAGGCAGCGCAGCTGTACGACGAGGAAGGCGGCGAGGTCGGCGGTCTCGATGACCCGATCGCCATCGAAGGTCGTGGCGTTGTCCCAGCCGCTGTCGTTGCCATGCTGATAGTGCGGCAGATCGTGGCCGGGTACCCGGCGGGCGGTGAGCCAGAAGTCGGTCCAGCGGGCCAGGCGCTCGTAAGCTGCGGTCAAGGCTGCCCGGTCCAAGGGTGGGTCGAGACGTTGCCGTAAATGCCGCAGCGCCCAGCCATGGATTGGCGGCTTGACGTAGTTGTAGAGGATCTCCGAATGAGTCACTGAGTCGGGCAGCGCGCCAGCAGGATCCTGGTGGTCGAAGGGCAGTTGGAATTGGTGCCAGGCGAGTTCGGGATCACCGTCGGCCAGGGCGATGGCGTTGAAGCAGTGATCCCAGCTCCAGACTTTGTCCATCCAGTGTTTGGACATGAGCACCGCCGGCCGGGTGACGAAGCCCGCGGGCGCGACGGTAGCCGACCACAGCAGATAGGCAGCAAGCTCGGCGGCCGGGGTCTGCGCGGTGCGCCACGGCGCGACCGCGTCGACGAACCCGGCGAAGTCGGCGGCGACGGCGTGGTGGAGCTGGTCGAAAGGGACCGCATCGGCGTACGGGCGACGGGCGGTCTGATACTCCTCGATGGCGATTTCCCACGGCCGGTCAGCCGCCAGAGTCAGGGATCGCCGCGCGGCGCCGAGCGCCTCGACTCCTTCAGTCTGCCCGAAGGCACCGCGAAGCAGGGTGACACGGTAGCGGCGGCCGGTTTCGTAGGACGTGAGTACGTGCGAGCCGTCGACCGGGTCGCGATAGAGGTAGGCGCCACTGAACGGGGTGAGCGTCCTGGCGGCGGCCTCGACGCGCATGCCGATGCCATCGCCGCGCAGCCGGATGGTGTCCGGCCCGTCGTAGACGAGTTCGACCCGGCCGGCGTCGTGGCGCCAGGTCAGCAGGGCGGGTGTGGCGACGACCGCCGTGGTCGCCAGCGGGGTGAATCGTAGGATCGCGTGCAGTCCGGTCTGGTGTGAGACCAGATGCAGGTCGTCGGCGTAGGTCTTCTCGGCTACCACAGGGGAGACGTTGAGCCAGGATCCGCGGTAGCTGAACGGGATGTCCTGGACGGAAAACGTCGGACCGGATGGGGCGACGGTCATGGGTGGCAGCTGCCTTTCTTCGTACACGGTGGGTCAGTCCTTGACGGCGCCGGCGGTGACGCCGGCGGCGACGTACCGCTGGGCCAGGACCAGCAGGATGGTGGCGGGAACGGAGGCGACGACCGCCGTGGCCATGATGGCGTTCCACTGCTGGTTGTTGTTGCCGATGTAGTGGTAGATGCCAAGGGTGATCGGCTGGTGGTCGCCACCGCCGTCCAATGTAGAGGCGAAGATGAAGTCGGACCATGCCCAAAGGAACGCGAACAGCGACACGGTGACGGTCGCGTTCCGGCTGAGCGGCAGGACGACCGACCAGAAGGTGCGCAGGCGGCCGGCGCCGTCGATGACGGCCGCCTGCGTCAACTCGTCCGGTATCCCGGACATGAAGGCGGTGAAGATGAGCACGGCGAACGGCACGGCCAGTGTCGAGTCGGCCAGGATCAGGCCGGGGACGGAGTTGAGCACTCCGAGGTTGAGGTAGATGGCGTAGAAGCCCATCGCCATGATGATGCCCGGGATCATCTGCGCGATCAGCAGCATGAAGCTGAACGCGCCACCGCCGACGGGTCGCAGCTTGGCCAGGGCATACCCGGCCGGGGCCGCGAGCACCACCGTCAACGCCACCGTGCCCAGGCCGATCAGCAGGCTGGTGCGCAGATAGGGAAGCTGCTGGTCGAGCACCGCCCGATACCCCTCCAGCGTGCCCTGAATCGGGATGAGGTGCGGTGGGTCCGCGCGCATGTCCTGGTCCCTGGTCAAGGACACATTGATCATCCAATAGACAGGGAAAAGCATCACCGCGGTCAGGGCCACACCGGTGGCGGTTTTCCACCAGTGGCGTCGGTTGGAGATGGTCATCGCGGCTGCTGCCTTCGTTGTACCCGGATGTAGATCAGCCCGGCGAACAGGGCCATGATGATGAGCAGGTTTCCGACCGCGGCGCCGGGCCCAAAGGAGGGCAGCAGGCTGCCGAACCCGAGCCGGTACGACCAACTGGCGAACGTCGTGGAGGAGTCGGTCGGGCCGCCCTTGGTCATGATCCAGATAATGTCGAAGACCTTCAGGGTGTAGATCAGACCGAGCAGCAGCGTGATCGCGGAGACCGGCCGCAGCAGTGGGAACGTGACCCGCCAGAACCGCTGCCAGCCGGTCGCGCCGTCGAGCGCCGCCGCCTCGTGCACCGCGATCGGGATCGACTTCAGTCCGCTGTAGAGCACGACCAGGTTGAACGGGATGCCGATCCAGATGTTCGCGATGATCACCGACACCAGTGACCAGTCCGGTGAGGTGAGCCAGTTGACCGGTCCGACACCGACCAGGCCGAGGGCCGCGTTGACGACGCCGGCGTCGCTGTTGAGCATCCACGACCAGGTCGACCCGGACACGATCAGCGGAAGCAGCCACGGCACCAGAAAGAGCGCCCGCAGTGTGCGGGACAGCGGGAAGCTCTGGTGGAAGAAGACCGCCAGAGCCATCCCGATGCCGAACTGGAAGGCCAGCGACGCGACGGTGAAGACCACGGTGTGCGCCAGCGCCGGCCCGAAGGTCGGGTCGGACAGGACCTCGTGGTAGTTGTCCAGCCCGGCGAACGGGGCACCGCCCCGCACGAACGAGCGGACCGTGTACTCGCGCAGGCTCAGCTCGATGTTGCGGTAGAGCGGATAGGCGTAGAAGGCGAGCAGATAGATCGTCACCGGGGCCAGGAACAGCCAAGCCGTCCACCGCCCGCCGGCGCGGCTGCCACGGCGCCCGGACAGCGCCGGGCGTGCGGGCGGAACGCGCCGTGCCGTTCCACCCGCACCGCGTTCGTGGCCCTTCGCGGATGACGTGGTCGCGGGGTTCATCGTGTCCGGAGTATTCCGAGGGCTACTTCGCCGCGCCGGCGGTTGCCTGCGCGTCGGCCAACGCCTGCTGTGGCGTCTTGGCGCCGCTGAGCGCGGCCTGCATCGCGGTCCACAGCGGTTCGGAGATCCTCGGGTACCTGGTGCCGAGGTTGTCACCGGTGCGTCCTTTCGCGGCCTTGACCGCCTCCACCCACACCCGCAGGTTCGCGTTGGCAGCCACCTGCTTGGCCTGCACAGCCGCGACCGGTGCGATGTAGGACAGGGTGGTGTCGGTAGCCAGCAGGTTGTCACCGCTGGTCAAACAGGCGACCAGCTTCTGGCTCGTTGCGTACCGCTCCGTGTTGCCTTGCACTGGGATCGAGACGAACTCACCGCCGGTCGGCGCGGGCGCGGTGCCGCCGGAACTCGCTGGGATCGGGATGATGCCGTACTCGAAGTCGAGCTTCTCCGCGTTGGCCAGCTGCCACGTGCCGTTCTCGCTGAAGGCGTAGTCGCCGCTGGCGAACTCCTGCCAGCTCGTGGTCTGCGTGTTGTTGATGACCGAGTTCGGCGCGTACCCCTGCTCGAGCCAGCCGGTCCACAGCGCCAGCGCGGACACCGCCTGCGGTGAGTCGAGGGCGGTCAGCTGCGCGCCGGATCCCCAGAACCAGGGCAGGAACTGGAAGCTGCCCTCCTCGGTGCCGATCGCCGAGAACGTTATGCCCTTCTTCCCGGCCGCCTTGACCTTCGCGAGCGCGGCGGTGAGGGTCGGCCAGTCCCGCACCGACGCGACGTCCACGCCGGCTTTGGTCAGCAGGTCCTTGTTGTAGTACAGGGCCAGCGTATTCGCGCCGATCGGGACACCGTAGGTCTTGCCCTCGGCCTGGCCGGCACCGAGCAGGTTCGGCTCCATCGCCGAGGTGTCGAGCTTGTTCTCCTCCGTGGTGGTGAGCACGCCCGCCTCGGCCAGGGTCGAGATCACCGGATTGTCAACGATCAGCACATCCGGCGAGTTGTCCTGCTGGGCGGCGAGCAGCGCCTTGTTGGTCAGGTCGGTGGTATCGAAGCCGGTCCGCTCGACGGTCACCCCGGCAGACGTACCGCAACTCTTGAGCAGCTTCACCCACTCGGAGTCGCCGGCAAACTGCGGATACGGGTCCCAGATGGCGTAGGGACCGCCGCCGGCCGAGTCGTCATCGCTGGACGAGCAGGCGGTCAACGCCGTGGCCACCGCGACCGCTATCGCGGCGATGCTGACCACGCGCCGCCCGTAGGTGGATGTCGTCATGTGGTGCCTCACTATGAGTCGATCTTCAAGGTGGCTCGAAGCGCGCCGGGGACCTTCGTCTCGCCACGGCTGGCCTGTCGGGGCCTGGGCTCCACAGGCGAACCGATTCGGCGAATCGGTTCGCCTGAACATAAGCCCTCTCCGGACAGCGGTCAAGGAACGCTTTCGCCTACGCCTACGCTCTCGTTAGAAACACGGGCTTCACGGCGCGGTCACGGCATTGACACACTTGATAGCCAGGTCCTACGCTGCCCGCGAATCGGTTCGCACCTCTCCCATCCCCGAGGAGTTGCCCATGAGATCCATGCTCAGCAGCAGACTCGTCCGTGCCCGGACGGCGGCCCGGGTCGCGGTCGGCCTGCTCGTGGCCGCCTCCGCCGTCCTCGTGGCCACCCCCGCGGCTCAAGCCGCGGACGAGTCGATCAGCGTCAACTTCGCCGCCGGCGGCGGCACGCCCACCTACCGGGCGTCCGGATGGATCTACGGCATGACCGAGAACGCGTCCGGCCCGGCCGACCACTTCTATCGCGACGTGAGGTTCCGCTACATGCGCGCCGGTGGCGCACAGCTTGGCTCGCCCGGCGGTTGGGTCAGCGGCACCTACGAGCGACGCTGGAGCTCCACCGTGGCGCAAGCCCGCCGCACGAACGCGCTCGGCGGCCAGTTCATCCTGCTCCCCCATGACCTGTGGGGCGCGGACGGCTACCCGATCTCCCGGTTTCCCGGCGACAACGGCAACTGGACCGACTACGACAACTTCCTCACCCGCGTCATCAACGATGTCCGGGCCGCCGGCATCACCGTGCAGTGGGACATCTGGAACGAGCCCAACATCACCCTCTTCTGGAACCGGCCCCAGACCCAGTACTTCGAGCTTTGGCGCCGCAGCTACCAGCGCATCCGAACGGCGTTCCCCAACCATCTGATCGTCGGGCCGAGCTGCGCCTGCGTGCCATCCACCACGCACACCTTCTGGAACCAGTATCTGGACTACATCCGCGCCAACAACGTCATCCCCGACATCATCAGTTGGCACTCGCTGCCGGGTGATCCGGTGGCGAACGTGGCCGCCGCCAATGCCACCCTCGACCCACGCGGCATCCCCCACCCGCGCCCGTACCAGATCAACGAGTACGCCGCCCCCGACGAACAGAACCCCGGCGACGGTTCCTGGTACATCGCCCGCCTCGAACGCGCCGGCGCCGACGGACTGCGCGCCAACTGGGCCGGCGGGGCCAACCTGCACAACGACCTGGCCAGCCTGCTGGTGCGAAACTCGGCCGGGCAGTCGCTGCCCAAGGGCGAATGGTGGGTCTACCGCTTCTACGGCTCACAGACCGGTCAGACCGTCGCGGTCACGCCCAGCCTCTCCTACGACGCCTTCGCCACCAAGGCGAGCGGCACCGCCAAGGTCCTCGTCGGCGGCGGCGGGACGACCGGCAACATCGCCGTCAACCTGCAACGCCTGGACGCCACCAGCGGCCTCGTGCAGAACAACCAGGTCCGGGTGCGGGTCCAGCGCATCCCCCACAACGGCGGCGGCGCCGTCCAAGGACCGGTCACCATCCAGAACGCGGTGGTGACGCTCGCCAACAACGGCACCACCGTCAACCTCCCGCACAGCAACGCCAACGACAGCTTCACCGTCACCGTGCTCCCGCCCTCGGACAACTCCTTCCAGTCGGTGGCCGTCGCGCAGCACTCCCAGCAATGCCTGGACAACGCCGACCTCGGCACCGCTGACGGCAACCTCCAGCAGCAGTTCTACTGCGATGGTGGCGACCAGCAACTGTGGAATTTCCGGCCGGTGACCGGCGTCGCCGACACCTACACCGTCGTCAACCAGCAGAGCGGCAAATGCCTGGACGTCAGTGGCGTCTCCACCGCCAACGGCGCCGCCGTACACCAGTGGACCTGCGTCAGCGGCGCCCAGAACCAGCAGTTCACGCTGCGCAAGGTCACCTACGCCGGCAACGACGCCCACGACTACCAGGTCATCGCCCGGCACAGCGGCAAGTGCGTGGACGTCAGCACGATCTCCACCGCGCCACGAGCCCCGATCCACCAGTGGACCTGCAACCCCGCCAGCCAGGGCAGCCCGCTCAACCAGACCTGGCGCCTCTGGGGACGATAACCATCCGATGCCAAGGCGTGGCGCTGGACCTGCTTCCCGCACGTCCAGCGCCGCACCCGATAGGTCGATGCCGGGTCGCGGGCCGCCCGACCACGATGTCCGCGACCAGGTTCAAGCCCCGCTCAGGCGTCCGTCCCGCATCTGGACGACACGGTCGCAGCGTGCCGCGATGCCAGCGTCGTGAGTGGCCATGAGGAGGGTCGTGCCGTGCTCGCGCCGCAGGCTCAGCAGCAGGTCGACGATCGCGGTGCCGGTGTGACTGTCGAGATTGCCGGTCGGTTCGTCGGCCAGCAGCAGGACGGGTTGGTTGATGAGCGCGCGGGCGATGGCCACTCGTTGTTGCTGCCCGCCGGACAGCCGCGAGGGCAGGGCGGATGACCGGTCGGCGAGCCCGACCATCGCCAGCAGCTCACGTGCGCGGGCGGCCCTGTCGAAGTCGGTCCGGAATGGGATCAGCGGCGCCATGACGTTGTCCAGGGCGGTGAGGGTGGGCACCATCCGTCCAATGCCGAGGCCAGAGGTGCCCGCCAACACGCTGCAAGAGGCTCGGGGAGATTGTCGTCAACATGGCTGCGGTCTGCGCTTTCAGGGTCAGGTGCGGGACCACTGCATGCTGTTCGCGGAGGTGCAGGTCCGCTGCTCGAGTGCGGCGCCAAGCGCGGTCGAACCGCCGACCACGTTGAGACATTTGTTGCTGTTCAAATTCACCAGGTCGTAGTAGCCGTTGCCGATCGATCGCCAGCTAAAGACCTGGTTGGCGCCACCGTGGCAAGTGTACTGGACGACCGGCGCGCCGTCGGCGGTGGAGAAGTTCAGGATGTCGACGCACTTGCCGCTGTGGGCGCTCTGGAGCGTGACGTTGCCGTTGCCGGCATCGACAAACCGCCACTGCTGCCAGGCGTTGCCGTTGCTGGCCCATTGGCCGATCACGGCCAGGTCCGCGGTGTTGGGTGACTGCACGTCGACGACCTGGCCGCTGTTGCGGTTGGCGATCCGGTACGACGCCGGGCCGGTGCCGCCGGTGAACTGCCACCAGTCGAAGTTGAAGAGGTGACCGCCGCCGCCCGTGAACCTGAAGTAGAGGTCGCGCGTGCCGGTCGCGCCGCTGACCGAACAGGATGTGTTGGTCCAGGTCTGCCATCCACCTGTGCCGGGCACCGTGCACCTGCCGACCAGTGGCCCGGTGGGACTGTCCAGCCGAAGTTCGACATTACCGCCCGCCGCGGCGGAAGCGACCCGGGCGGTGAAGGAGGATGCTCCGGTGCCGAACGCGACGCCCTTGACCTTGATGTAGTCGCCGTTCTCGATGGACCAGACGTTGAGGCTGCCGCTGCTGGCGGGCTCGGTTTCGATGCCGGAGGACCAGGCGATGGTTTCGGCTTCCTGGCGGACGTACGGGTTGAGGGTGCCGATCTGTGGCGCGCCGGTGGTGGTCATGTTGATCGTCGGGATGGTGCCGTTGCTGTTGTAGGTGAACCTTTCCACCGCGACCGACCGCGTGAAGCCACCACCACCGGGCAACGCGCCGTTGTGGTAGAAGAAATACGAGCCGCCGTTGAAATCCACGATCCCCGGATGGTTGGTGAAACTGCTCCCCTGACGAGACATGACGGTGCCCCGGTAGGTCCACGGACCGGTCGCACTCGTCGCGGTCGAGTAGGCGATAAACTCGCTACAACACTCGGCCGCGAAGATGTTGTAGTACATGCCATTGCGCTTGTAG